>DATAKO010000021.1:0-73664 GCA_036261575.1 Jatrophihabitans sp. | reverse complement strand
CTCGGCGTGGCCGGGGACGAGCCGGGTGTGCTCGACGTCGGACCGGCAGGCCCGGTCGGGGCAGCCCTCGTCGGCGTGCCGCCTGCCGTTCGCGGCAGCGGACGCGGCGCCACCGGCGGCCGGGCGCTGAGCGGTGGCCGGACCTTGGTCACATCGCCGACCACCGGGATGGTCTGGTCCGGCACGGAGGAGGCGCCGCTGCGGTAGGCCAGGCCCCATGCCAGCACCGTGTTCAGGTAGGCCTGAGAATGGTTGTAGCTGAGCACCGCCGCGGTCAACCCGGCCATCGTGGCCAGGTTCCGGCCGTCAGCGCACAGGTAGTGCCCGGCGGCCAGGGTGGCGTCGAAGATGTTGTTCGGGTCGCGCTTGCCGTCGTGGTTGCCGTCCGCGCCCCAGACCCGCCAGGTGGACGGGATGAACTGCATCGGCCCGACCGCCCGGTCGTACTGGGTGTCGCCGTCGTACACGCCGTGGTCGGTGTCGGTGATGATCGCGTCGCCGGCGATACCGCCGTTCAGCCGCGGGCCGAGGATGCGCCCCCGGGTGGTGCCGTCGGCGTACAGGCGGCCGTCCTCGGCGTGGCCGGACTCGGTGTGGCCGATGCCGGCCAGCAGCCACCAGGGCAGGTGACAGCCGGGCTGCTCCTTGGCAAGCTCCGCGGCCGCCTGCCGATAGGCCTGCAACACCATTGCAGGGATGCCGAGTTCGCCGGTGACCCCCGCCGGGCCGATCAGGCCGCCGTTGTCGACCGGGCCGGCCGGCGGCGGCGTCGCGCCGGGGACGGCGGTGGCGATGGTCGAGGGCGTGATGCCCACCCGCTGCAGCAAGGTCGCCACATCGTCAGGGGCGCCCCGGCCGCCGGTGTCGGCCTGCCCGATCGGGGCCGCCGCCGCTGCCTTGCGGGCGGGATGGCCCAGCGCCGGCAGTCCCAGCATCGCCACGAGGGCGGCCAGCAGCGCCGCGAACAGGCACCCCTGAACCGAGATTCGCATGCTGCTGACAAGCTTGCTCAGCGAACCGGCGGGTGCGTAGCGCGGCTGTGACACGACAAAATTCCCAACGACGTCTTTTGTGCTTGATCCGAACCTACCCACATCATCGGCTGCACGGTCAAGGGCCGTAAGGCCTGGCAGATGACGAATTCGAAATATCTCGGCGAACTGTGCTGACCGCCGGTTCCCGGACCGCCTCGATCGAGCCGGCCGAGCTGCCCACGGGCCCCGAGCTCACACGGGTTCGGGCTGCCCCTGCGGCTCCGAGCGGCCGTCCGGTTGCGGCTCGGGCAGCGGCTGCACCCGCAGCCGGGCGGCCCGGTGGCCCTCGACCTCCAGCACCTGCACCACGTGCTCGCCGACCACGACCTGGTCACCGACCGAGGGAAGCCGCCCCTGCTGGGCGACCACGAAGCCGGCTGCCGTCTCGTACGGCCCGTCCGGAAGTTGCAGGCCGGTCAGCTCCTCGAACTCGTCCAGGTTGCACCGGCCGTCCACCTCGACGACGCCGCCGGTGAGTCGGCGGGTGGCCCGGGCCGCCTCGTCGTACTCGTCACGGATATCGCCGATCACCTCTTCGATCAGGTCCTCGAGGGTGACGATGCCGTCGGTGCCGCCGTACTCGTCGGCCACGATCGCCAGGTGATGGCCTTCGCGCCGCATCTCGCTCAGCGCGGCCAGCACCTTCTTCGAGCCCGGCAGCACCTTGATCTCGCGGGTCAGGCTGCTGACCTGCTGGGACCGGTCGTCGGACCCGTTCGGGTTGAGCAACAGGTCCCGGATGTGCACGAAGCCGAGCACGTCGTCGCTGCTCTGGCCGATCACCGGATAGCGGGAGTGCGGCGAGTCGCCGGCCTGCTTGACGGCGCGGCTGAGGGACAGGTTCGCCTCGAGAAAGACCACTTCGGTGCGCGGGAGCATCACCTCGCTGACCGAGCGCTCGCCGGCCGCGAAAACCTCGTCGATCAGCCGCCGCTCGTCGCTGGACAGTGACTCGTGTGCCGCCACCAGGCCCCGCAACTCGTCTTCGCTGATGCTCTCGCGGCCGGCCGCCGGGTCGCCGCCGAGCACGCGCACGACCCCGTTCGTGCAGGCCGAGAGCAGCCAGATGACGGGCCTGGCCACCGTCGCCAGCCGGTCCAGGGTGGGACCGAAGACCATCGCCGCGCGCTCCGGCCGCTGCAACGCCAGCCGCTTGGGCACCAGCTCGCCGATCACCAGCGTCACGAAGGAGATCAGCAGCGTGACCCCGATGATGCCGATCGCACCCGCCCAGCCTGCACCCAGCCCGCGGTCGATCAGGCCGCGTTTGGCCGACTCCGACAGCGTGACGGCGCCGAACGCGGACGAGAGCAGAGCGGTGGACGTGACGCCGATCTGGACCGCCGCCAGGAACCGGTTCGGGTCTGAGAGCAGCCGCGACACCGCCTGGCCGCGCCTGCCCTGCTCCGCCATGGCCTTGGCCTGCCCCTCGCGCAGGGACACCAACGCGATCTCGCTGGCCACGAAGAGCGCTTCGACCAGGATCAGGGCAAGCACGATGCCCACGTTGAGCAGGGTGCCGTTCATCTGGGTCTCGACGCTCCCCGGGTTGCCGTACGGCCTGTGTCCTCAAGTGTAGGGTCGGTAACTCCGGCGAGCTGACGAGGATGTTCGGAAAAGTGCGATGCGGCTAGTGGTGACCGGCGGAGCCGGGTATGTCGGAAGCGTGGTCGCAGCACAGCTGCTTGCTGCAGGTCACGACGTCACGGTGCTCGACGATCTGTCGACCGGACATGCCGATTCGGTGCCGGAGGGCGCGCGGTTCGTGCACGCCTCGGTCACCGAGGCCGGCCCGGTACTGGCCGAGGGCGCCGATGCGGTGCTGCACTTCGCCGCGAAGTCGCTGGTAGCCGAATCCGTCGCCCAGCCCGAGGCCTACTGGTTGAACAACGTCGCCGGCACCCTGGCGCTGCTGGAGGCGATGCGGGCGCACGACGTTCGCCGGATCGTGTTCTCCTCGACCGCCGCCTGCTACGGCGAACCCGATTCGGTGCCGATCACCGAGGATGCCCCCACCCGGCCGACGAACACCTACGGCGCAAGCAAGCTCGCCGTCGACGAGATGTTGACCGGCTACACGACCGCGCACGGCTTCTCGGCGGTCAGTCTGCGCTACTTCAACGTGGCTGGGGCACTCATCCGGGACCGTCAGCCGCTCGGCGAGCGACACGCCACGGAGACCCACCTGATTCCGATCGCGCTTGGGGTGGCGGCCGGTTCCCGTCCTGAGCTGAAGGTCTACGGCACCGACTGGCCGACCCCGGACGGCACTAACGTCCGCGATTACATCCACATTCTCGACCTGGCTGATGCCCACGTGCGCGCGCTCGCGTGGACCGAGGCCAACCAAGGCCGACTTATTTGCAACCTGGGTTCGGGCACCGGCTCATCCGTTCGCGAGGTGGTCGAGGCGGTCCGGCGGGTGACCGGCTGCCCGACCCCGACCGTCGACGCGCCGGTACGCCCCGGCGATCCGGCCGTGCTGGTGGCCTCCTATGAGCGGGCCCGGGCGAGTTTGGGCTGGCAGCCGCGGCGTGATCTGGATCAGATGGTCACCGATGCGTGGGCTTTCTACCAGCAGGCCGCACGTGTCTGAGCGGATGTGGCGCTCGCCGGGACGCGTCAACCTGATCGGAGAACACACCGACTACAACGATGGATTCTGCCTGCCGCTGGCGATCGGACAGGGCTGTACGGCCACCGTCTCGGCACTGGACGAGCCGGTCGTCGAGGTGTCCTCGGCCCAGATCGAGGAGCCGGTAGAGCTGCCGCTGGCAGGGCTGGCGCCGGGCCAATTGGACGAGGCCGGCAGCTGGGCGGGCTATGCGGCCGGGGTGGTGTGGGCATTCCGGCAGCGTGGCTTGGCAGTGGGTGGCCTCAGCATCTCGATCGACAGCGATGTGCCGCTGGGCGCCGGGCTGTCCTCATCGGCCGCGCTGGAATGTTCGGTAGCCGGCGCGGTGAACGATCTGTTCGGGCTGGGACTGTCCCGGGCCGAGCTGGTCTCGGTGGCCCGGCAGGCCGAGAACGACTTCGTCGGGGCGCCGACCGGCGGCATGGATCAGCTGGCCTCGGTCTGCTGCGAGGCGGGCAGCGTGCTGCTGTGCGACATGCGCTCGCTGCAGGTGGAGAACGTGCCGTTCGACCTGGCGGCGGCCGACTTGACGTTGCTGGTGACCGACACCAGGGCATCGCACCAGCTCACCGACGGGCTCTACGGCGAGCGTCGCGGCTCGTGCGAGCAGGCGGCCCGCGAGCTGGGCGTGCCGGCCCTGCGCGACGTCACCGCGACCGACCCGGCCGACCTCGACGCCATCCTCGGGCAGCTGTCCACCGAGCGGCTGCGCAAGCGCGCCCGGCACGTGATCACCGAGAACGAGCGCACCCTGCAGTGTGCACAGCTGCTGCGAGAGGGCCGCCTTCGCGAGATCGGCCCACTGCTGACAGCCTCGCATGCCAGCATGCGCGACGATTTCGAGAACAGCGTTCCCGAGGTCGATCTGGCCGTCGAGGTGATGCTCGCCTTCGAGGCCTACGGTGCCCGGATGACCGGCGGTGGGTTCGGCGGCTGTGTGATCGGTCTGTTCGAACCGCGACAGGCGCGCGCCGCGGTCGTGGCGCTGGACGGCGCCTTCGGTGGCCGCGGCTACCGGCAGCCGGCGTCGTTCACCGTGCTGCCGGGCGCCGGCTTGCACCGGATCGGCTGAGCCGGCAGCGGGCCGACGTGTGTTGGACAGCGAAACTGTCGTAGCCCGCTTGTAGCTTTTCGGCATGCGGTTCCTGCACACCTCCGACTGGCACCTCGGGCGCGCGCTGCACGGCGTCGACCTGCTCGAGGCGCAGCGCAGCGTGCTGGAACAGATCGTCGCCATCGCGGTGCGTGAGCGGATCGATGCGGTGATCGTGGCCGGCGACATCTACGACCGGGCGGTTCCCCCGGTCGAGGCCGTCAGCCTGTTCTCGGCCACCCTGGCCGCGCTGGCCGAGCACACCACCGTCATCGTCACCTCCGGCAACCACGACTCGGCCATCCGGCTCGGCTACGGCTCGCAGCTGTTCCGCGACCGGATCAAGGTGCACACCGACCTGGACGGCATCGGCAACCCGGTGGTGCTCGCCGATGCAGGTGGCGAGGTGGCGGTCTACCCGCTGCCCTACCTCGACCCGGATTCGGCCCGGCTACGCCTCAGCGCGGGCGATGAGCCGCTGCCACGCTCGCACCAGGCAGTGATGACGGCGGCTCTCGACCGCGTCCGCACGGACCTTGCCGGCCGTCCAGGGGTGCGTTCGGTGGTTGTCGCACACGCGTTCGTGGTGGGCGGCGTTGCCACCGACAGCGAGCGCTCCATCGTCGTCGGTGGGGTCGACAGCGTCGCCGCCGAGACGTTCGAAGGCATCGACTACGTCGCACTAGGGCACCTGCACGGTGCACAGTCCCCGCGATCCGGTGGCACTGCACTGCTGAGCTACTCGGGCTCGCCGCTGCGTTACTCCTTCGCCGAGGCCACCCAGGCAAAGTCCGTGACGTTGGTGGAGCTCACCCAGGACGGTGGGGTGCAGCTGAGCCGGTTGCCGCTCCAGCAGCCACGCGCGATGGTCGAGCTGACCGGAACCTTGGCTGAGCTGCTCGCCGTTGCCGGGCACGAGCACGACTGGGTCAAGGTTGTCGTCACCGATCGCAGCCGGCCAGAAGCGCTTTTCGACCGGCTCAAGCACCGGTTTCCGCACCTGCTGCACGTCGAGTTCTCCCCGGCGGGCCTGATTCCGGCCGGCAGCACGGCACCGCCGGTGCTGGCAACCGCCCGCCCCCGGGAACTCGGGGCCGATTTCATCCAGCAGGTGTCCGGGCTGGCCGCGTCCGAAGCGGAGCTGGAGCTGTTCGAGGCGGCCTTCAACTCTGCGACGGCAGGTTCCTGATGCGCCTGCACCGGCTGCGGTTGAGCGCCATCGGTCCGTTTCGCGATGCCACCGAACTCGACCTGGCCACTTTCGGTAACACCGGGCTGTTCCTTATCGAGGGCCCCACCGGGTCGGGCAAGTCGACCATCCTGGATGCGATCAGCTTCGCCCTCTATGGCAAGCCCGCGCAGTCACAGGCAAGCATCGAACGGCTGAAGTCTCACCACGTGCCGATCGGTACCGAGCCCGCGGTGGAGCTGGTCTTCGAGACCCAGCGTGGCCGGTACCGCATCCGGCGGACCGCGCCGTACGAGCGGCCCAAGAAGCGCGGCACCGGTACGCTGCCGGTGCGCATGCAGGTCTGGCTATACCGGCTGACCGATCCCGATGATCTCGATGGCGGCGAGCTGATCTCCAACAATCTCGGTGACGCCGAGGACGAGATAACCCGCGCGGTAGGACTCAGCCACGGCCAGTTCGTCCAGACCGTGTTGCTGCCCCAAGGCGAGTTCGCGAACTTCCTGACCGCCAAGACGGAGACCAAGCGCGACCTGCTGCAGAAGCTCTTCGGCACCGAGGTGGTGCAGCGCACCCAGCTCGCCCTGATCGAGGGCCGCCAGCAGGCCGAGCGGGAGCGCAAGCGCTCGGTAGAGGCGGTGCGCGGTGCCATCAATGCGTTCGCCGGCGCGACCGATCTCGACGAGGAGCGCGTCGCTGAGGTCATCGAGGCGGCAGAGCGAGGCGTGGCAGAACCGCTGATCGAGCTCATCGCCGCCGAAGAGCACCGGCTTCTCGAGACCGTGATCGCGGCCCGCTCGGCACTGCAGGACGCCGAACGTGACCGCGGCGAGGCCGAGGCGCAGTGGCAGGTCGCGACCGAGCTGCAGCAGCGGCGCGAGCTGCGCAGCCGCCTCCGGACTCAGCTACAGCTGCTGCTCGGTGACGCCGCGAACCAACAGGCCGTCGAGGACGAGCTCGCCGCCGCCGAGCGGGCGCTGCTGGTCACCAGCGCCGCGGACGGCCTGCGCATGGCGCTGGCCGAGCTGCAGCGTGGCCAGGCGGCCGAGACGGCGGCACGCGCCGAACTGGCTGCTCGGCTGGCGGGGCGCCGCGCGGCAGAGCGGGAACCGGAAGCCGCGGACCTCGCTGCGGCCGACGATCGATCGTTGAGGCGGGCGGCCTCGGTCGCCGCGACGCTGCTCGGCCGGTTGGATGCCGATCTGGCCCGCGAACAGGCGCTGGCCGATCACCGCAAGCGGCAACAGCAGTGGCAGACCGAGCTGGACGAGCAGCGGTGCCTGGTCGGGCAGGCCGATCGCGCGCTCGCCGAACTGCCGGCGCGCCGCCAGCAACTGCGCGAGCAACTGGCCGAGGCGGAGCGAGCTGCCGCCAGACGACCGGTGCTGGCAGCGGAGCGGGACCGGGCGTACCTGCGCCTGCAGGCTGCCCGCAAGGCCGAGGTGGCGGCCGTCGAGGCCGCCCAGGAGAAGTTGATCGCGCAGGAGCTGTTTGATTCCGAGGTCCGCGCTGAGCAGCGGTTGACGCTGCTGCGGCAGCAATGGCGGGCCAGCATCGCGAGCCAGCTCGGGCTGGCCTTGCAGGCCGGCGACCCGTGCGCGGTCTGCGGTTCGGTGGAGCATCCGAAGCCTGCCCGGCCGGGCGCGGATGCGGTCAGCCAGCAGCAGCTCGAGCAGGCCGAACGCGACTTCACCGCGTTGCGCCAGCAGGTGGAGACCCGGCGGGTCCAGCTGGGCGAGCTGCAGGCGGAGCTGGTCCAGCTTCAGCTCGCGGCTGAGCAACTGCCGGCCGACAAGGCCCAGCTGACCTTGGACGAGGTGTCGTCCGAACTTGACGAGCTCAGCGCGCTGGCCGACGAGGTGCCCGGGCTGCAGGAGGAGTTGCACGAGCTGGACGCCGGCGCGCAACAGCTGGAGCGGCTGGCCGCCGAGGCACGCTCGATTGCCGCCCGCCGCGAGCAGGATCTGGCTCATGTCATGGCGCAGATCGAACGGGACGAGCAGTCGGTGCAGCAGGCTCGTGCCGGTTACGACTCGGTGGCCGAGCGGCTGGCGGCGCTGAGCTCCGAGCTGGTCGCGGTCGAGGCGGCCGCCGATGCGGCCGAGCGCAGCCGGGCTGCGCTGGTGACCGCGACTGCTGCCGGCGAGGTCCTACAACAGGCGCTGGACCAGGCCGGCTTCGACGGCGAAGCGGCGTGGCAGGCTTCGGTCCGCACTCCCGAACAGGTCGAGCGACTGCGTGGCCAGGTGCGCACGTATCGCGAGCAGGTGACGGCGATCCGCTCGCGGCTGGCCGAAGCTGATCTCGCCGATCCGGTGCTGGACTCCGAGCCCGCCGACCTGGCCGCGCTGGCGTCGGCGTTCGAACGAGCGAACGCGGCGATGCAGCTGGCGGTCGAGCAGCACGGCGTGGCGGTCGACCGGGCGGCCGCCGCACAGCGCTTGGCCGAGCGTGTGCAGGCGGCACTGCAGGACAGTGCCGCGGTGTTGTCCCGCACCGCACCGGCGGTCCGGCTGGGCAACCTGGTCGCGGGTCTCGGGGACAACCGGCTCAAGATGGAATTCACCACGTTCGTGTTGGTGCGCCGCTTCGCGGAGGTGCTGGCCGCCGCGAACATGCAGCTGCACCGAATCTCGCAGGGCCGGTACCAGCTCGAACACACCGATGCCCGCACCGGGTCGGCCAAGTCCGGGTTGAACGTGCGGGTGCTGGACTCGCACACCGGCCGACCGCGCGACCCGGCGACCCTCTCTGGCGGCGAGACGTTCTACGTCTCGCTGGCGCTGGCGCTCGGTTTGGCGGATGTGGTGCGCGCCGAGTCCGGCGGCATCGAGCTCGGCACCCTCTTCATAGACGAGGGTTTCGGTACCCTCGACGCCGACGTGCTCGATGACGTCATCCAGGTACTCGACGGGCTACGCGACGGCGGCCGGGCGGTCGGCATAGTCAGCCACGTCAGCGAGCTGAAGCTGCGCATCGCCGACCGGATCAAGGTGATCCGCGCGGTCGACGGCACCTCCCGGCTGCTCGCCACGGTCTGAAGGCCGGCAGAGGCCTTACCACCCGGCCTGATCAGCATCCCGACCGTGCAGGTGCGATCGGTAGCGGAAGCGGCGCCTACTGCCCGGTCGCACCAGGAGGCTGGCAGTTCGGACACCAGTACAGGTTGCGTCCCACCAACGGCTGCGTGCGCACCTCGGTACCGCAGATCCGGCACGCCAGCCCGGTACGGCGATAGACGTAGCCGGCTTCGGAGCGGGCCAGCGCGCCGCGCTTGCGTGGCCGGTCCGCCGGAAAGAGCGTCTCGATCCGGCCCACCCGAACCCCGTGCTGCATCAGCGTGACGAGGTCGGCCCACATCGCCGACCACACCTGCGCAGGCAGCGAGCGGCCCGGCAGGAAGGGATCGACGCGGTGCCGGAACAGCAGTTCCGCCCGGTACACGTTGCCGATGCCGGCGACGACGGACTGGTCCATCAGCAGGGCGGCGATCGAGGTCCGGCTGCGCGAGAGCCGCAACCAGGCCTGCTCGGGGTCGGCGCCCGGACGCAACGGGTCCGGGCCGAGCCGGTCGAACAGCGCGTGCGCCTCCGCCGGCGTGTACAACTCACATGCCGTCGGGCCACGCAGGTCGGCCCAGTGACCACCGCCCACCAGCCGCAACCGCAGCGCTCCGCGAGGTTCGGGTGGCACGCCCGCTCCGTCGACGAACTTGCCGTACAAGCCGAGGTGAACGTGCAACAGCAGCCCGCCGGAGTAGTGGTGCAGCAGGTGCTTGCCGTAGGCCTCGGCCCGCCGCAGTACCCGCCCGTCCAGCAGGGCCGCGCCGTCGGCGAATCGTCCCTGCGGGCTGGATGCCGACACCACTGACCCGCCGAACAGCTTCTGCTGCTGGCGGGCCAGTCGGTGCAGGGTATGGCCTTCGGGCAACGGTCAGGCCATGGCCTTCTGCAGGTTCTCGTCGATCGCGTCGAGGAAGGCTTCGGTGGTCAGCCACGGCGCATCCGGCGAGATGAGCAGGGCCAGATCCTTGGTCATCTTGCCCTCTTCGACGGTCTGGATGCAGACCCGCTCCAGGGTCTCGGCGAAGCGAGTGACCTCCGGCGTGCCATCCATCCGGCCGCGGTAGGCCAGCCCCCGAGTCCAGGCGAAGATCGAGGCGATCGGGTTCGTCGAGGTCGGCTTGCCCTGCTGGTGCTGGCGGAAGTGCCGGGTCACGGTGCCGTGCGCCGCTTCGGCCTCCACCGTCTTGCCGTCCGGCGTCATCAGCACCGAGGTCATCAGGCCCAGCGAGCCGAAACCCTGCGCGACCGTGTCGGACTGCACGTCACCGTCGTAGTTCTTGCAGGCCCAGACGTAGCCGCCCTCCCACTTCAGCGCGGAGGCCACCATGTCGTCGATCAGCCGGTGCTCGTAGGTGATGCCGGCCGCCTCGAAGTCGGCCTTGAATTCCTCGTCGAAGATCTCGGCGAAGATGTCCTTGAACCGGCCGTCGTAGCCCTTGAGGATGGTGTTCTTCGTCGACAGGTAGACCGGGTAACCACGGTCCAGGCCGTAGCGCATCGACGCCCGAGCGAAGTCGCGGATGGAGGAGTCCAGGTTGTACATCGACAGCGCTACGCCGGCACCCGGGAACTCGTAGACGTTGAGCTCGATCGGCTGCGAGCCGTCCTTCGGGGTGAAGGTCATGGTGAGCGTGCCCTCGCCCGGCACCTTCAGATCGGTCGCCCGGTACTGGTCGCCGAAGGCGTGCCGGCCGATCACGATCGGCTTGGTCCAGCCGGGCACCAGCCGCGGCACGTTCGAGATGACGATCGGTTCCCGGAAGATGACGCCGCCCAGGATGTTGCGGATCGTGCCGTTGGGCGACTTCCACATCTGCTTCAGGCCGAACTCCTCGACCCGCGCCTCGTCCGGTGTGATGGTGGCGCACTTGACGCCGACGCCGTGCCGCTTGATCGCGTTCGCCGAGTCGATGGTCACTTGGTCGTCAGTGGCGTCCCGGTTCTCGATGCCCAGGTCGTAGTACTCGAGGTTCACGTCGAGATACGGATGGATCAGCCGGTCCTTGATGAACTGCCAGATGATCCGAGTCATCTCGTCGCCGTCGAGTTCGACGACGGTGCCCTCAACCTTGATCTTCGACATGCTGCTGATCCATCTCCTCACCTCGCGAGACGGGGCCGAAATGTCCCGTGGCTCCTGCGCCGAAGTCTAGAGAGGCGCTCGGCCCGGCATCCGCGCAGGCGTGCACGCCGGGGCGCAGGTCACGTCGGATGTGGCGCGGCGAATCCCGCCGGACGCGACGAGCACCATTTGGTTACGCCCGATATCGGGTATTAGGTTCGGCGCCATGACCGAATCCGCGCCCACCCGGACGGCCACCGCCGTCGACGCCCTGGCCGAGGAGTACCTGGCCGCCGAGGCGGAGCTCGACCCGATCGGGGCAACCAACATCGGCCTGACCGGTTACGACGCCATGATGCCGGACCTGTCCCCCGACGGCCTGGCCCAGCGGGCGGCGCTCACCCGGCACACCCTGGCCAAGCTGGCTTCCGCGCAGCCTGACGATGACACCGATCTCGTCACCATCGCGGCAATGCGAGAGCGGCTGGAGGTGTCGCGGGAACTCGACGAGCGCGGTGACCGGCTCGCCGAGCTCAACAACATCGCCTCGCCGGTGCAGACGCTGCGGGCGGTGTTCGACCTGATGCCGACCGAGACCGTCGAGGACTGGGGCACCGTGGCCCAGCGGCTGTCGGCCATTCCGGCAGCGATCGAGGGCTACCTGCAATCGTTGCGGCTTGCGGCCCAGCGTGGTGACGTCGCACCGGCCCGGCAGGTCCGGGCCGGCATCACGCAGAGCGAGGCCAACCTCGGCGAGAACGGCTTCTTCAGCCGATTCGTCGAGCGCGCCGGGGACAGCGTTCCCGGCACACTGCGAGCCGATCTCGACCGCGCCTCGCACGCGGCCCAGGCCGGCTACCAGAGGTTGCGGGACTTCCTCGCCGAAGAGCTGCTCGCCCAGGCGCCGCAAGCGGATGCGGTCGGCCGGGACAGGTACCCGGCGCTGGCCAGGCTCTTCCTCGGCGCCGACATCGATCTCGACGACACCTACGCCTGGGGCCAGCAGGAGCTGGCCCGGATCGCCAAGCTGATGTCAGAGACGGCCAACCAGATCAAGGCGGGTGCGAGCGTCACCGAAGCGATCGAGGTCCTCGAGGCGGATCCGGGTCGGCGGCTGCCCAGCACCGACGCGCTGCGAGCCTGGATGCAGGAGCGCGCGGACGAAGCGATCGAGAACCTCGGCGGCACCCACTTCGACATTCCCGGACCGGTCCGCAAGCTCGAGTGCATGATCGCCCCGACCACCACGGGCGTCATCTACTACACCAATCCCTCCGACGACTTCTCCCGGCCGGGCCGGATGTGGTGGTCGGTGCCGGCCGGTGTCACTGAGTTCTCCACCTGGCGCGAGCTCACCACCGTCTACCACGAGGGCGTGCCGGGACATCACCTGCAGATCGCGCAGTCGGTATACAACAAGGCACAGCTCAACAGCTGGCGCCGGATGGGCTCCTGGACCTCGGGGCACGGGGAGGGCTGGGCGCTGTACAGCGAGTGGCTGATGGCCGACCTGGGTTACATGGACGACCCGGGCAACCGGCTCGGCCTGCTCGCCGGCCAGTCACTGCGGGCAGCACGCGTGGTCATCGACGTCGGCCTGCACTGCGGCTTCGCGGCACCGGCGGAGGTCGGCGGCGGTGACTGGACCTACGACAAGGCCTGGACGCTGCTCACCCGGCACGCCTTCATGGAGCCCGAATTCCTGCGCTTCGAGCTGGAGCGCTACCTCGGCTGGCCGGGTCAGGCCCCGTCCTACAAGCTCGGCGAGAAGCTGTGGCTCGAGTTGCGCGACCAAGCCCGCACCCAGGCCGGGCCGTCCTTCGATCTCAAGGCATTTCACCGGGACGCACTCAACCTCGGCAGCGTCGGCTTGGACGTGCTGCGCCGCGCGGTGCTGCGCCAGCTGTAGCCCTCGGTTGCGGGCAGACCCTGA
The DNA here is from genome assembly GCA_036261575.1 of Jatrophihabitans sp. GTDB lineage: Bacteria > Actinomycetota > Actinomycetes > Mycobacteriales > Jatrophihabitantaceae > Jatrophihabitans_A. Next base: position 60,653 of record DATAKO010000021.1, on the reverse strand, counting down.
TCGCGACCGGACAGCGCCGAACCATACGGGGGTGTCAGGCTGTTCGAGCTTGACTCTCGAGCAGGTTGAGACCGGAGGCTTCACCCATGGAGAACGAACTGCTCGGCATCGGCCGATTGGCTGCACTGAGCGGGCTGACCGTCAGCGCCATCCGGTTCTACGACAGCGCCGATGTGCTCAAGCCGACCTGGGTGGATCCGGTCTCGGGGTACCGGTCCTACAGCCGCAACCAGGTGGGTCCGGCGCGGCTGATCGCCCGGCTGCGCCGGATCAGCTTGCCGCTGGACGACATTCGGACCGTGCTGGCCGAGCCGGCGCTTGCTGGTCTGGTGCTCGATGCCCACCTGGCTCGTCTGCAGGCCGGTCTGGCTGACGCCCGCAGGGAGATCTCCGTCGTCCGCAGATTGCTCACGAACACGGAGATGCCGATGACCAGCTTCACCCTGCCCGCCGCCCCTGTCGTCCGCGCCCTTCGGGAGGTGCGGTACGCCGTCGGCACCGATCCCGAACTCACCCGGTTGCATGGAGTCTTTCTTGACTCCGAGCCCGGCGCACTCAGGGTGGTCGCCACTGACCGCTACCGGCTGGCCACCAAGACGATTCCGGTGACCGAAGAACTCGATGTGCACCTGCTGCTACCGGCCCGGGCCGTGGACGCACTCATCGCAAGCGACCGGGACGGCACGCTGACGGTCGCCGTGGCCGGCGGCCACATAACCGTCACCGGCGCGGGCCTGGACCTCGAAGCCCACCTGCCGGAAGTCGACTTTCCGGCCTACCGGAGCTGGCTTGAGCTCGGTAGCCACCAGGTCCCGGTCGATGCGGCGAGGTTGCGGAAGGCGCTCGCCGAGGCCCCGGTCGAGGAGCGGACCACGGACGGTTGGACCTACCAAGTCAGCCGGATCTCTGTCGGAATGGGCGGCGTCGAAGTCGCGAACTCAGCCGATCCGGACGCCACTGTCATCGGGGTCAACCGCGAATTCCTGTTACAGGCGCTGGCCGCCGGCGATCAGCTCACCTTGGGGCTGGACTCCCCGATCGCACCGCTGGCCATCCGGCATCCGGACGACGGCACCTGCTCAATCCTCATGCCGGTCCGGCTGGATCAGCCGGCCTGAGTCAGCTGGCTGGCCGCCCCGTCGCGACCCGCCGCCGAGCCTGGCAGTCCGGCCACCTGCAGCGCCAGCCCGCAGACGATCAGCTCGCAGGCAAACCACCACTGGTTCTCGAATGACTGCTTGTTGAACAGGTCGAAGGCGAACAGCACCACCGCACACGCGATGAGCAGGCCGCCGAGGTCGCGGGGCACCCAGCGATAGACCAGGTAGTAGGCCGCGAGGATCGCGAGCACGATCACCACCGGCGCGATCGCCTTCGGCACGAAGTGCCAGAGGGAGATGGAGTCGAACCGGGCGATCCCCTTGGTGAAGAAGTCCACCGTGCAGGCCTTGAACCGGCGTGGATCCCACAGCACCCAGGGGGCGCTCACCACCGCGGCCACGGCCACCGACCAGCCGGTTCGACGCCAGCCCAGCTGCGGCCACATCACCAGCACCGGCAGCAGCAATCCCATGTGCTGCTTGGTCGCCAGTGCCAGGCCCAGCGCCAGCACCAGCCAGACGGTGCGGCCGGTTGCCGCGGCGCAGACGGCGATCAGCACGAACCCCAGCAGCAGGCTCTCGTTCCATGCCTGCTGGCCGACCCGCAAGGTGCCGGTGAGCGACAGCGCCACCGCCAGCAGCATGAGCGCCGGAACGGGATCCCGGCCGCGGCGCACCAGCGTCCGGGCCAGTACTGCCCAGCCGGCGAGCAGCACCGCGACCTCGGAGTAGCGCGCATCGTGCAGCACGAACCAGCCCGGCCAGGTGGACAGGAAGGTGGCTGGCAGGTAGTTGAAACAGTCGGCGGTCTGCCCGTGCGGGATGCCCGTGAAATCAGTGATCTGGTAGGGGTTCACGCCGTGGAACAGGGTGGCCGATGACTGTTGGAAGATCTGCCACACGTCGATCTGCGGGCTGCCCGAGGTGGCGACGATGCCGAGCACGGCAAGCCCGAGCACGCCGCACAGAGTCAGCCACGCGCCGGCGGATCGGCTTGCCCAGAAGGCCAGAACGGCGATGAGAACGGTAGCAAGCGCGGTCACCGCGATGACCCACCAGAAACCGCCGTGCCGATCTACGTTGCCCTTCGGCGGCTTGTACAGCTGGACGAACACCGCGATGGCCACCACGAGCACCACGGTGGCGCGATGCACCCGCGGGCGCCAGCCCGTCACGATGACCGTGACCAACACGATCGAGGCCAGCAGGATCGCGATCTGGTTGTAGAACCGGCCGGTGGTGGAGTAGCTGCATGCGGCAGCGACCACTGCCGCCAGCCCCAGCAGCAGGTCGGCACCGATCCGGCGAACACCACTGCGTTCGATCAGCCCGGCGCGGTCAGCCGTCCGGGGTTCGATCACCGCAGCATTCTGTCACAGCGCTCCGGCGCCCGCGGGGCCCCGCTTGGCAGCGGCGCAGCCCCGCGGGCGCGGGATGCACAGCTCACTCAGATGAGGCCGAGCTCCCGGACCGCGTCGCGCTCACCGACCAGTTCGGCAACCGAGGCGTCGATCCGGCCGCGGGAGAACTCATCGATCTCCAGGCCCTGCACGATCTGCCAGCTGCCGTTCACCGAGCGGGCAGGGAAACCGGCGATCAGGCCCTCCGGCACCCCGTAGGAGCCGTCGGACACCATGCCGACGGAGGTCCAGTTGTCAGCGGCAGTGCCGTTCACCCAGTCGTACACGTGGTCGATCGCCGCACCGGCCGCCGACGCGGCAGACGACGCACCCCGTGCCTCGATGATGGCGGCGCCGCGCTTGGCCACCGTCGGGATGAAGTCGTTCTCGTACCAGGCCTGATCGTTGACGACCTCGGCGGCGTTGCGGCCGGCCACCTCGGCATGCAGGATGTCCGGGAACTGGGTGGCCGAGTGGTTGCCCCAGATGGTGATCTTCTTGATGTCGGACACCGCCGCGCCGGTCTTGGCCGCCAGCTGGCTGATCGCCCGGTTGTGGTCCAGCCGCATCATCGCGGTGAAGCGGTCGGCGGGCACGTCCGGCGCGTGCGAGCGGGCGATCAGGGCGTTGGTGTTCGCCGGGTTGCCGACGACCAGCACCCGCACATCCTCGGCAGCACCGGCGTTGATCGCCTCGCCCTGCGGCTTGAAGATGCCGCCGTTGGCCGACAGCAGATCGCCACGCTCCATGCCGGCGGTGCGCGGCCGGGCGCCGACCAGCAGCGCCACGTTCACCCCGTCGAAGGCGCGGCGCGCATCGTCGAAGATGTCGATGCCGGCCAGCAGCGGGAACGCGCAGTCGTTGAGCTCCATCGCGGTGCCCTCGGCAGCCTTGAGTGCCGGGGTGATCTCCAGCAGCCGCAGCCGAACCGGGGTGTCCGGCCCGAGCAGCTGCCCGGATGCGATACGGAAGAGCAGGCTGTAGCCGATCTGGCCGGCCGCACCGGTCACGGTGACATTCACAGGAGTCGTCATAGCGCCGAGATTACCCCGATGTTGCCGAGCCATAACCTGACGGGCGGCCTGAGAGAGCAGCCTCACTCACCGCTGCGGCAGCCCCAGTGCGACGAGGATCGCGAACACCCCGAGCGCCCAGTAGAAGGCGACGTCGAAGGTGCGGCGCCGGACCCGCAACAACCCGGCCTGCTCGTTGCTCAGCACCAGCCGGCACAGGCCGGCGACCAGGCTGCCTGCCGCCAGCACGCTGACCGCCCGCAGCCAGTGCTGCGGCTCGAGCGCCACCCACAGCACGCCGCCGAGCTCGATCGCCAGCACCAGGACGAACGGCGTCTCGTGCAGGTCGCGGGCCACCGATCAGGCCCGTTCGGCCGCGGCCACCACGTTCGTCAACAGCATGGCGCGGGTCATCGGTCCGACGCCGCCCGGGTTGGGCGCCACGAAACCTGCAACGGAGGCCACCTCGGCCGCAACATCGCCGGCGATCTTGCCGTCCACCCGGCTCACGCCGACATCGAGCACGGCGGCGCCCGGCTTGACCATATCGGCGGTGATCAACCCCGGCACGCCGGCCGCCGCGACGACGATGTCAGCCCGGCGCACCTCGGCGGCCAGGTCGCGGGTGCCGGTGTGGCACAGCGTCACCGTGGCGTTCTCGCTGCGCCGGGTCAGCAGCAGCCCGAGCGGCCGGCCCACCGTGATGCCGCGGCCCACCACGACCGCGTGCGCACCGGCGATCGGCACGTCGTAGCGGCGCAGCAACTCGATGATCCCCAGCGGGGTGCACGGCAGCGGTGCAGCGTGGCCGAGTACCAGCGCCCCGAGGTTGAACGGGTGCAGCCCGTCGACGTCCTTGGCCGGATCGACCCGGCTCAGGATCGCGAACTCGTCCAGGCCGGTGGGCTGCTGGACCAGGAAGGCGGTGCAGGCCGGGTCCGCGTTCAGCTCGTCCACGACGGCGGCGACCTCCTCCTGCGTGCTGCCCGCGGGCAGGTGCCGCTGGATGCTGGCAACGCCGATCTCGGCACAGTCGCGATGCTTGGCGGCGACGTACCAGGCGCTGGCGGGATCGTCGCCGACGAGCACGGTGCCCAACCCCGGCACGATGCCACGCTCGGCCAGCGCCGACACCCGCTGTGTCAGCTCGGCCTTGATGGTGGCCAGGGTCGCCTTGCCGTCAAGAATCGTCGCGGTCACGCCACCCAGTCTTTCATGCTGCATTGTGCGGCCCGAAAGGCCGCGCCACGGTGGCATATCGCGTCCTTTCGGGCCGCACAATGCCCACCGGGTGGGGTCGGGTGGGGTCAGGAGATCACAAGGCCCAGGTAGCGGGCGAACTGGACCGCTTGGGCGAGTTCGACACGGCAGCCGGTGAGGTCCACCAGGCGCGGATCCAGCCCCTCGGTCAGCGCTCCGCGCAGATCGGCGTCGCGCAGTGACGCCTCCGCCCAGCGCAGGCCGGTCAGGTTCGCCCCGGCGAACGCGCACCGATCCAGCTTGGCGCCCACTACGTTCGCCTCGATCAGCTTGCAGCCGGAGAAGTCCAGCCCGCGCAGATCGCAGCCGCCGAAGGACACTCCGGTGAAGTCGCCCCCGGTCACCGTGACCGAGCGCAACGGCGTGTCGACGAAGGTGGAGCCGGTGAACTTGCACTCGGTCCACGCGCTGTCGCGCCACCGGGTCCGGTGGAACGAGCAGGCGATGAAAGCTGACCGCAGGTGGGACGAGGCGAGCAATTCGGCGCGGTCGAAGCTGCAGTCGGTGAACGTGCACGCCTCGGTCTGCCAGCCGTCCAGCGACGCCTCGTCGAACCGGCACCGGGTGAAGGAAATCCGGCTCAGCGAGAGTCCGCGCAGATCCGTTCCGACCAGATCCTCGTCGCAGATCTCCTCACCGCCGTCGAGCAATTCCTGAAACCAGGGCGGCGCAGCGGGGCCCGGCATGCTCAGTGCGCGAAGTGGCGGGTGCCGGTGAAGTACATGCTCACGCCGTGCTTCTGAGCGGCCTCGATGGCGAGGTTGTCCCGGATCGAGCCGCCCGGCTGGACGACCGCGCGCACTCCCGCCCGCAGCAGCACCTCCAGGCCGTCGGGGAACGGGAAGAACGCGTCCGAGGCAGCGAACGATCCCTCGGCCCGGTCACCGGCGCGCTGCACCGCGAGCTTGGCCGAGTCGACCCGGTTGACCTGCCCCATACCGACACCCACCGACGCGCAGTCCTTGGCCAGCAAGATCGCGTTCGACTTCACCGCACGCACCGCCCGCCAGGCGAAGGAGAGCTCAGCCAGCTCCGCATCCGGCAACGCCTCGCCGCTGGCCAGCGTCCAGGTATTCGGATCGTCACCGGGAGCGTCGATCGCGTCGGCGTCCTCGATCAGGAATCCACCCGACACCGGGCGGAACTCGCGTCCTTGCGGCCGCGGTCCCGGAATCACCAGCAATCGCAGGTTCTTGCTCTGCTGCAACAGCTCCAGCGCGTCCGCTTCGAAGGCAGGTGCCAGGATCACCTCGGTGAAGATGTCCTTGACCTGCTGTGCCATGGCCAGGCTCACCGGCCGGTTGACGGCGATCACGCCGCCGTAGGCCGACACCGGATCACAGGCATGCGCCTTGCGGTGCGCCTCGGCGACATCGGCGCCGGTGGCGATGCCACACGGGTTGGCATGCTTGATGATCGCCACGCACGGCTCGTCGAAATCGAAGGCAGCCCGGTAGGCGGCATCACCGTCGATGTAGTTGTTGAAGCTCATCTCCTTGCCGTGCAGCTGATCGGCCTGGGCTATCCCCGGTCGGGCGCCCTGCTCGACGTAGAGCGCGGCTGCCTGGTGCGGGTTCTCGCCGTAGCGCAGCACCGCCGCCCGCTCCAGGGCCAGGCCGACGTACGGGGTGAACCCGGTGTTCTCCCGCTCGGGCACGGCCGTTGCCTCCGACAGCACGGACTGCTCGCCGAACCAGTTGGCGACCGCGGCGTCGTAGGCCGCCGTGTGCGCGAACGCCCGGCCGGCCAGTCGCTGCCGCTGTGCCAGGTCGAAGCCACCGCTGGCCACCGCCGTTAGCACTTCCGGATAGCTGGCCGGATCTACCACGATCGCCACCGAGCCGTGGTTCTTGGCCGATGCCCGCACCATGGCCGGCCCACCGATGTCGATCTGCTCGACGATCTCGGCAAGCGCCGCACCCGATGCCACGGTCTCCCGGAACGGGTACAGGTTCGACACCACCAGCTGAAAGGTCTCGATGCCGAGCCCCTCGATGGTCGAAAGGTGTTCCGGGTTCGCCTGGTCGGCCAGCAGGCCGGCGTGCACGTTCGGGTGCAAGGTCTTCACCCGGCCACCGAGGATCTCCGGAAAGCCCGTCACCTCCGACACCTGCACCACCGCAACGCCCGCATCGGCGATGGTCTGCGCAGTGCTGCCGGTGGACACGATCTGCACCCCGGCTTCGTGCAGGCCGCGGGCCAGTTCCGCCAATCCGGTCTTGTCGTAGACGCTGATCAGGGCACGGCGGACGGGGATCTGGCTCATCCGAATTCCTCCTGGCACAATTGACGGATTGCTTGTACGAAAAGGGGTTTCTCGACCGACTGGATGCGCTCGCGCAGGCTGTCCTCGGTGTCGTCCGGGCGCACCTCGACGGCGGCCTGCGCCAGGATCGGCCCGGAATCGAGCCCGGCGTCAACGCGATGCACGGTGACACCGGAGACCCGAACCCCGTGCGCGAGCGCATCGGGGATGGCATGCGCGCCCGGGAAGGACGGCAGCAGCGATGGGTGCGTGTTGACCATCGGGAATCGGTCGACGGTCGAGCCCGCGATCACCCGCATGAAGCCGGCAAGCACCACCAGATCGGGCTGGTGCGCGGCCAGATCGGCTGCGAGTGCGGCGTCCCATGCCGCTCTCGTCGGGTAGTCCGCCACCGCATGCGCAAACGTGGGGATGCCGGCCTTCGCGGCCCGGGCCATAGCGGTACAGCCGGGCCGGTCAGTTCCGGCGGCGACCACGGTTGCCGGAAATCCTGGCTCGGCAGCGGCATCCAACACCGCCTGCAGGGTGCTGCCGGACCCCGAGGCGAGAACGACGAGCCGCGCGGTCACGCTGCTCACCCTACTGAAGCCGATACCGGCTCAGCTGACGTGCCTGTCCTCGGCCGTCCCGGACTTGCCGGCGGTCCGGGCGGCTGCTGTGGTTCCTCCTGCCTGGCCCTCGGCTGCCGCCTTGTTCTCCCCGGCACCGGATCCCGATCCGGCTATCGATCGCAGCCGCGGCCGGTCGGCGGCCGGTTCGCCGGCACCGGCGCCGATCAACTCGGGGCGCCACCGGGCCAGCAGGCCGCAGAGGCCCGCGGCAAGGCTGACCAGGCCGAGGACGCCACCGCCGACTGCCCACCAGGACGATCCGACGTGCGCGAGCGCCCCCGCGCCGATGCCACCGCTGGCCAGCCCGGTTGCCGCCGCCAGGATGCCGCCGGCCAGCACCGCCGCCGCCGCCGCATCCAGGAGGCGTTGGCGACCGGGGCCGGCCGCGACCAGCCGCACCGCGCTCCAGCCAGCCAGGATCGCCACGCCGATCATCAGCAACACGCCGGCCAGCGTGCTGGCGTGGCCGGGCACCGCTGCGGTGAGCGGGAAGGCGGGCAGCGGGCCATGCTGCACGCCGGCCAGGCTGACCGAGGTGTGCTGGCCGAGTTGAACGCCGGCGCCGGTCAGGTACGCCACGCCGGCCAGCACTGCATTCGGCGTCGCGGCCAGACCCAGCAGCGCCACCGGCAGCCCGGACGCTCCGGGCGCGACCGAGGCTTGCACGCTCGCCGCCGCGTGCAGGTGCCAGATAAGCGAACCGGCCACCAGCAGCGCGGCCGCGCCGCAGTAGCAGGCCAGTACCGCCGTGGTTGCCCGCATGATCCGCCGGTGCCGGAAGGACAGCCGCGGCCACAGCGAATCGGCTGCCCGGGCCAGCCCACCGACCACGAGCACGAAGGCGAAACCGGCCAGTGCGCTGCGCAGGCTGGGCGCCCTGGTGGAGCCGAGTTCGGCCCAGTGCGCCAGCGCACCGGACGCCACGCCGTACCCGACCGACAGCCCGACAACGGCTGACACCGACTCCGAGCGACGCGCCTGCCCGGCAACCAGCCAGCCGAGCAGGCCGGTGACCAGCAGTGGCACCAGGGTCACGCTGTCGCCGTCGAGCCTCAGCCCACCGTGCGCGGCGGACAGCGTCACCAGCGCGGCAGCCTTCACCGCCGAGGTGGCCGGCGTGGTGTCAGCGCCCGGCACCAGCCAGACCAGGAACGCCGGCACGGTGCTGGCCGCGACGGCAAGCAGCAACAGGCCGGCTCCGGAGAACACTCCCCGGCGGAACTGGGTCAGCCAGCCCGCCGGCAAGTCCTCCTCGGCATACACCGACTCAGGCTCGCAAACCTTTCCGCGGTTGCCGTCGAGGCGCGCCGACGCGCCGGCTGTGAGCTACCTGGACGGCGGGTACGGGTACTGCCCCGGTACGGGAGACGGGCCGGGGTAGGGGTACTGCCCCGGCGGGAACCCGGCCGGCCCGGCCGGGTGAGCAGCCTGCCCCGGTGCGTATCCGGCGGGCGGGTAGCCGCCGGGCGGATAGCCGGGCGGTGGGTAACCGGCAGCCCCCGGCCGGCCGGGGTGGGCCTGAGCGGAGCCGTTTCCGTAGCCGGTGTAGGGAGATCCGTAGCTGGCACGGGCCGCAAGATCAGCGGCCGCCTGCTGCGCGTCCACTGCCCGGATGTTGGCCGCCTTCACGGTCTTCTGACTGCCCTTCAGCCAGCCGACGACGAGCACCGCGGACTGGGTCAGCGCGGTGAGCAGGCCGGCCACCGAGCCTGCCTGGATGGTGGCACTGTCGGGCTTTGCGATCATGCCGCCCAGGATGATGACGCTCGCGATGCCGGCTAGCAGCACCGCCACCGGTGGGCTGGTCCTGCTGTGCGCTCGGCCGGCCAGCATCTGGTTGGTTGTCAGTGCGGCCGCGGCAAGCACCGCGCCGATCCCGACCGCGCCGGTGCCGGAGAAGAATCCCGATGCCCCGCCGGAGGAATCGCCGACGGTGCCGAACCAGCCCAGGAATCCCCACAGCACCATCGGGGCGGCCAGGCCGGCGCCGAGGACGTCCCAGGGCCGGGCTCGCAGGATCGTGCCGGCCGGAAGCTGATCGAGCTGACTCATGCCGCTGAATCTAGTCCGGACGCGCGGCCGCAGAAGGGCCTGTCCGGATCAGCGCCGGGACGGCAGCTTGCCCCCGGTCTCGGTGAAGCGGCGAACCGCCAGAGCCGTTCCGATCAGCACGAAGATCAGCACCAGCCAGAAGCCGAAGCCGTGGCCCTTGTCGACCTTGACGAATCCGGCGGCACCGCTGGTGTCGACGGGAACGTAGAGCAGCGCGATCAGCTCGCACAGCAGGCCGATGACGAAGCCACCGAGCACGATCATCCGGGTCTGGAACGGAAAGCGGATCCGGGCGATGAGTTCGGCAGCCAGGACCAGGCTGGCGATCAGCACGACCAGCACGCCGAACCAGCCGAAGAACCCGTGCCACGCGCTCTCGTGTGCCTTGACGCTGGCCAGGCCCAGGTTCCCGCTGAAGCCGGTGACCGAGACGGTGATCGTGTAAAAGCTGAAGAAGGAGAACAGCAGGCTGAGCAGGCCGGCCACGATGATGCCCCAGTCCAGCGGGTTGACCGTCTTCGGGTCGAAGTTCTGCAGTGTCCTGGGATCGAAGTTCTGGAATTGCTGGCCGACACTCTGCGCTCCAGCGGCGAACCCGCCGGACCCGGTTCCCTGATCAGGGACTGCCGGGGGTGGCTGGTAGCTCGGCGGTGCCTGGTAACCCGGGGGTGGCTGCTGCGAGGGCTGGCTGACAGACGGCTCCTGGTACGCCGGTGGCGGCTGATACGCCGATGGCGGCTGATACGCCGGTGGCGGCTGATACGCCGGTGGTGGCTGATACGCGGGCGGTGGGGCTGCCGGCTCGCCGGGCGGCGGCACGGCGCTGCCGGCACCTGACTCGCCGGGCGGCGGGGCCTGCGGCGCGGCTTCGTAGGGCGCGTTGGCCGACGGCTCGCCGGCCGGGTTTCCAGGCGTATCAGTCATTTCCGCGCTCCTACCGTTTGGATTCATAGCGACTTCACGGATTTCTCGCGCACAAGCTATACCCGACCGGGGTGCACGGCCAGCACGCGCGGCGCGTCGAGCGGCGCGTCGATCGGCGGATTGCGTTGCGACCTCAGGTCTGCGCACCCGCAACGAACGGTGACTTCACCACCGCCGGGGTGCACGATCCACCACCGGCGGGCCGCCGGACGCGACGGGACACGAACGACGCGGATGTGAACGTGGCCAGCCGGCGCCGGAGTGGCCGGTCATCGACCGGGCTCCGGCCCACGCCGGCTGGCCACGTGATTGTGCAAAGGCGCTGATTCAGCTGAGAAGAACCGGTTCCAATGAAACGCTGAAACGGCTGAAGAGCGCGGTTCGACTACAGAGCTGTTCAACGAAGGTGCGCTGCTTCACCTGCTCCGGCTGGACCGACGGAAGCTGGCTGGACCGGCTCAAGCCGGCTGGATCAGCTGAGCAGTTCGCGCATCAGTTGAGCGGTCTCGGACGGAGTCTTGCCGACCTTGACGCCGGCAGCCTCCAGCGCTTCCTTCTTCGCCTGAGCGGTCCCGGACGAGCCGGACACGATCGCGCCGGCATGCCCCATGGTCTTGCCCTCGGGAGCGGTGAAACCGGCGACGTAGCCGACAACCGGCTTGGTCACGTTCTCCTTGATGAACGCTGCCGCACGCTCCTCGGCGTCCCCACCGATCTCGCCGATCATGACGATCGCCTCGGTCTCCGGATCCGCCTCGAAGGCCGCCAGGCAGTCGATGTGGGTGGTACCGATAACCGGATCACCGCCGATGCCGACCGCCGAGGAGAAGCCGATGTCGCGCAGCTCGAACATCATCTGGTAGGTCAGCGTGCCGGACTTCGACACCAGGCCGATCTTGCCGGGACCGGTGATCGTTGCCGGGATGATGCCCGCGTTGGACTTGCCGGGGCTGATCAGGCCCGGGCAGTTCGGGCCGATGATGCGGGTCCGCCGGCCCTTGTCCACGTTGTAGGCCCAGGCGAAGGTCGAGTCGTGCACCGGCACGCCCTCGGTGATGACGACGGCCAGCGGGATCTCGGCGTCGATCGCCTCGATCATCGCGTCCTTGGTGAACGGCGGCGGCACGAACAGCACCGAGACGTCGGCACCGGTCTCGGCCATCGCCTCGGCAACGGTGCCGAAGACCGGCACCTGAGTGCCGTCCACATCCACCTTCTCGCCGGCCTTGCGCGGGTTGACCCCGCCGACGACCTGGGTGCCGGAGGCCAGCATCCGCCGGGTGTGCTTCATGCCCTCGGAGCCGGTCATGCCCTGCACGATGACCTTGGAATCAGCGGTCAGAAAGATTGCCATGTCAGGCTCCTGCGTTCTCGGTGTTGGCCAGTTCCGCCGCCTTGGATGCCGCGGCGTCCATGGTGTCGACCAGCGTGACCAGCGGGTGCGCCGCCTCGGTCAGGATGCGCCGGCCCTCCTCGACGTTATTGCCGTCGAGCCGGACGACCAGCGGCTTCGTGGCTGCGTCGCCCAGCATGGACAGCGCAGTGACGATGCCGTTGGCCACCGCGTCGCAGGCGGTGATGCCACCGAACACGTTGACGAAGACCGAGCGCACGGCCGGGTCACCGAGGATGATGTCGAGGCCGTTGGCCATCACCTCCGCCGACGCGCCGCCCCCGATGTCGAGGACGTTGGCCGGCTTCACGCCACCATGCGCCTCGCCGGCGTACGCGACGACGTCCAGGGTGGACATGACCAGCCCGGCGCCGTTGCCGATGATGCCGACCTCGCCGTCCAGCTTGACGTAGTTGAGGTGCTTGGCTTTGGCCTTGGCCTCCAGCGGGTCCGCGGCCGCGACATCCTCCAGGTCAGCGTTGCCCGGCTGGCGGAAGTTGGCGTTGTCGTCCAGCGACACCTTGCCGTCCAGGGCAAGCACCTCATCGTCCCCGGACGCCGAGCGGACGCGGGCCAGCGGGTTGATCTCGACGAGCGTGGCGTCCTGCTGGACGAAGGTCTCCCACAGCTTCACGGCGGTGGCGGCGACGGAGTCGATCACCTCGGCCGGGAAGTTGGCCTGGGTCAGGATCTCGCGGGCCTTCGCCTCGTCCACGCCTTTGGTGGCATCGACCGGCACCCGGGCCAGCGCCTCGGGCCGGGTCACCGCCAGCTCCTCGATCTCCATGCCGCCCTCGGCCGAAGCCATGCAGAGGAAGGTCCGGTTGGAGCGGTCGAGCAGGTAGGAGAAGTAGTACTCCGACTCGATCTGCGCGCCGGGGTCGACGAGCACTCGGTGCACCGTGTGGCCCTTGATGTCCATGCCGAGGATGGCGTGGGCGGCAGCTTCGGCGTCCGTGGCGGTCTTGGCGACCTTGACCCCGCCGGCCTTGCCCCGGCCGCCCACCTTGACCTGGGCCTTGACCACGGTGACACCACCGATCCGCTCGGCCACCTCGCGGGCCTGCTCGGGGGTGTCGGCGACCTCGCCCAATCCCACCGGGACGTCATGTTTGGCGAAGAGTTGCTTCGCCTGGTACTCGAAAAGATCCACTGGACTTCCTCGTCTGTCGGATACAGCCTTCGAAGTAAGCCAACCGGTACCAATCCACCGGAGCCGGATGCTCGCAACCGACCGCCAGGCTACTTCTCACGCCCTGCCAGTTCCCAGGCTGCAACGCCCGGATGTTGGCCAACGCACACCCTTCGGCCAGGGATGTGCCAGAGTGGGTGGCTGTGCGACCGGGCAGTCGGTCGGTTCAACCGGCGCGGTGGAGGTCGCTGTGCTCAACCTGAACGGCCCGCGCACGCTGCTGTCCACCGCCGTCCAGACCGGCGAGGAGCTGGTCTGGCTGGCCGCACACGCGGCGATGTACCCGGTCGGCCTGCTGGCCGAGCACGCCGACTTCGACGATCCCCGCTACCGCATCGACACCCTGTCGCCGGTCAGCCGCGGCCTGGTCACCGGCGACATCAACGCATCGGGCCGTCCGATCCTGCTGGTGCACGGCATCGGTGACAACCGGTCGGCGTTCTCGATCCTGCGCCGGACGCTGCGCCGCCGGGGCTTCGGCCGGATCAGCACTATCAACTACTCGCCGCTGACGTCGGACCTGCGCCGCGCCGCGGCCGACTTCGGCAAGCAGGTGGAACGCATCTGCATCCAGTCCGGTTATGACCAGGTATTCGTGGTCGGGCATTCACTCGGCGGCCTGATCGCCAGGTACTACGTGCAGTGTCGCGGCGGCCATGAGCGGGTGCACACGCTGGTCACCCTCGGTTCGCCGCATGCGGGCACCCATCTGGCCAGGTTGGCACCGTTGCTGCGAATGTGCCGCCAGCTGCAGCCCGGCTCGGATGTGATGACCGAGCTGGCCGGTCCCGCGGCCGGATGCACGACCCGGTTCGTGGCGATTCACTCCGATCGCGACGAGGTGGTGTTACCCCGCCACAGTGCCCGGCTGGATCACCCGGACCTGTCGGTCACCCGCATCGCGGTGCACGGCGTCGGCCATCTTGCGCTTCTCGTCAACGGCGCCGTGATGCACGCGGTGGCCACCGCACTGGCTGATTCCGGAGCCAGCGGGTCAGCTACCGTGCGCATGCGCTCAGGCGCGCTCGGTGATTGAGATCTTGCCGTTTCGGACAGGTAAATCGTCACCGCGCCGGCCAGTCAGGCTTGCCTGGAGGCGAACGCCTGGGTTACGGTTCTGCATCGTCGTGGGAAACGGCGTATCAGAACCAATCCGTCAATCTGAACGGTGAAGGAGCGTGCGTGGGACGTCACAGCGCCGTCCGCGCGGCTGACCTCATCGCCGCCGCTCCCGCCGAACTCGGCATCGCACGCTCCGCTCGACGGCGGCATGCCGCGCCCAAGCCGCTGTGGCGCCGGGCGCACGTCGTACCCACCGCCGCCATCGCGGTCACGTTGCTGGTCGGCGCCGACGCCGTGCACCTCACCGGAGCGGTCGGGCATGCGGAGGCGCTGAACAAGACCGCTGCCAACATCTCAGGCACCGACCTCTCGGCGCTGGCGCCGGCCGATCAGGCGCGCCAGCTGTCGGCCAACGGCCGGGTCTCGCGCTCCAGCCGAACGGTGACGGCGGGCGCAGTGGGCAACAACTTCACCAGCCAGGCCCGCCCGGGGCTGCCCCCCATCAACCCCGACAAGACGGTGGACGGCACCTGGGTGCGGCCGAGCGTCGGCGCCGAGTCCTCCTGCTTCTGCATGCGGTGGGGAGTCATGCACGACGGCATCGACCTCGCCGGGCCGATGGGCTCACCGATCCTTGCCGTCGGCGACGGTGTCGTGGTCGCGGCCGGTCCCGCCGAGGGCTTCGGGTTGTGGGTGGTGATCCGGCACAGCAACGGCGACTACAGCGTGTACGGCCACATGTATCACTTCTACGTGACCGTCGGGGAGCACGTGGTGGCCGGCCAGCACATCGCCGACATCGGCGCGAACGGCCAGTCAACCGGGCCACACCTGCACTTCGGCGTCATGCACGGCAGCTTCATGGGCCCCTACATCGACCCGATCCCGTGGCTGAAGGCGCGCGGCATCGACATCGGCCCGTACGACCCGAACGCCTGACCGTCCGGGAGCCAGGCATGGCTACGACACGGAGGGCCGGCCGCTGAGGTTTCGCTCCGCACAGGTGGCTCGGCCATACTGGTCGGGCTCGGCACACAGTGACGCTCCGGGCAGCAACCCCGGATCGAAAGCGACGAGACCATGGTGAGCCAGACGACGGCCCGCCGGCGGCTGCCGGTGCCTGCCCTGCCCGCGGCCATCGTCGACGAGGGCCGCTACGCGATCGCGTTGCGCTGGGTGCTGTCCCGGGCGCTGGTGCTGACCATCCTGGTGTTCGCGCGCGAGTACGGCGTGAACGGTGACGTGCAGTACTACTCGACCAGTCTGCACCAGATGTTCGCCGGAGCCGGGCTGTCCAACACGCTGCAGGAATACCCGACACCGGTGTTCCTGGTCATCCTGCCGCAGTTCGGGCTGGCGCTGGGCAACCAGGTCGCCTTCATCCTGCTGTTCGCGCTGTCCATGCTGGCCGTCGACGGCGCCTTCACCGCGCTGCTGTGGCGGGTGGACGGCCGGCGCCGTGGCGACGCGGTGAACCTGTGGCTGTGGTTCGTGCCGGCGCTGGGACCGCTTGCCTACTTCCGGTTCGATCTGGTGCCGGCGGTGCTGGCGGGCGGTGCGGTGCTGGCAGCGATCCGCCGGCCGCGGCTGGCCGGCGTGCTCACCGCGCTGGGCGCCGCCCTGAAGCTCTGGCCGGTGGTGATGCTGCCGACCTTCCTGATTCGCAAGCAGGACCGCAGGCCGGTGCTGATCGGCTTCCTGTCCACCGGCGTGATCGTGGGCGCGTTGGCCCTGCTGATCGGCGGCTGGCGCCGGACCGTCTCGCCGCTGCACTGGCAGTCCGCGCGCGGGCTGCAGATCGAATCCATCGTGGCCAGCCCGCTGATGCTGGCCCGGGCGGTACACCCGGTCGGGGTGTGGACCATCCGGCTGTCCCGGTACAAGGCGTTCGAGATCTACGGGGCCGGCAGCAAGCTGATGGTCACGGTGTCCTCGGTGCTCACGCTGCTCGGCGGCCTGCTGCTGCTCACCCTGTGGTACCGCTCCTGGAAGCTGCGCTCACCGACGGCGGAGACCCTGGGCTGGCTGTTCCTGGCCACCGCGCTGATCGTGACGGTCACCAACAAGACGCTCAGCCCGCAGTACCTGCTCTGGTTGGGTGGCCCGATCGCGGCGCTGGCGGTTCGGGCGCCGAGCAACCAGGCGGTACGAACGTTCGCGCGGGTGCTGCTGGTGACGGCAGTGGCAACCCAGCTGACCTACCCGATCGGGTATGACGCACTGCTCAAGACCCATTCGTGGATGCCGGTAGTGACGCTGGACCTGCTCGCCCGCAACGTCCTGCTGTGCTGGCTGACCTGGTTCTCGGTGCGCCAGGTGTGGCGCCAGACGCGCCGCACCGAGGCGTGAGACGCCTCTGGCCGCTGCTGCTGGTCGCGCCGGCGCTGGTGGCGCAGGTTCTGGTGCTGTGGTTCGGCCTGCAACACGAGTGGTTCGGCGGCTCGATCCTGAAGACCGAGACGGTTGCGGTGCTGCTGTTCCTGGTGGCCTTGCTGGGAATCTGGCGCTACCGCGGGCCCGCGGCGCTGCTGCTCATCCTTGCCGGCGGGCTGGCGCTGCAGCTCAGCGCGCTGGGCGCGGGCCCAAGCAGCAGCGACGACGTCTACCGCTACGCCTGGGACGGCAAGGTGCAGCTGTCGGGCATCGATCCGTACCGCTACCCACCCAGTGCCGACCAGCTCGACCGACTGCGGGACAACTCGTTGTTTCCGCAGGGCAAAACGGGTTGCGCCTGGACGCTGCCGGACGGCCGGTGCAGCCGGGTGAACCGCCCCGAGGTGCGCACCATCTATCCGCCGGTGGCCGAGGGGGCCTTCACACTGGCGCGGCTGCTCACCTTCGACGGCTCGGACGGCCCGTTTCCGCTGCAGGTCTTCGGTGCGGTGGGGGTGCTCGCGGTAACCGGCCTGCTCGCCTGGTGGACTCGACGGCGCGGTCATCCGGTCTGGCCGGTAGCGGTGTGGGCATGGTGCCCGGTGACCGCCGTCGAGGCGGTGAACAACGGGCATATCGACTGGCTCGCCGCCCTGCTGACGCTGGCGGGCCTGCTCGCCTATCAGGCACGGCGCGCAGGCACGGCCGGGGCGCTGGTCGGCGCGGCGATCGCGACGAAGCTGTATCCAGCGCTCGTGCTGCCCGCCATGCTGCGCCGGCATCCGGTCCGGGTGGTCGGTGCCGCCGTGGGCCTGGTGGCCTTGAGTTACGTGCCGCATGTGCTGGCCGTCGGCGGCAAGGTGATCGGCTACCTGCCCGGCTACCTCAAGGAGGAGAACTACAGCAGCGGTACCCGCTTTCTGTTGCTGGGCCAGGTGATTCCGGTGCCATGGCTGACGAAGGCGGCCGTCCTGGTGATGGCGGTCGCCGTCGCCTGGGCGGCGTGGCGCTCCGACCCGGATCGGCCGGAATTCGCCGCCACCGTGCTGGTCGGGGTCGGCTTGCTGGTGACCACCCCGACCTACAGCTGGTACGTGCTGAGCCTGCTGGTGCTGGTGGCGATGACCCGGCGCCTGGAGTGGCTGCCACTGGTGATCGCGCCCACGATCGCGAACCTGGGGGCGAACGGCTTCGGCAACGGCATCAACTTCCGCGAATCCTGCTACGCGGCCGCGCTGGCGGCGGCGATCATCGGCGCGCTGATCCGGGTGGAGCTGGCGCGGCGCAGCCGGGTCGCCCGGACGCTGCAACCTGCCTGAGCTCGGAGACGTCCACGACCGAGCGCGGACCGTGAGCTCAGAGCTTGTCGAGCGGGGCGAAACGCAACACCAGCCACTTGGTGCCGGCCGATCCGAAGTCGATCTCGGCCTGCGCCTTCTCAGCCTGACCACGCAGCCCGACGACGGTGCCGAGGCCGAAGGTGTCGTGGCTGACCCGGTCACCCAGCTCGAGATGCGGAATCGCCTTCTCCAGCTTCTTGGCGCCGAAGGTCAGCGGCGGGTTGCCCGTACGGTTGGCCGTACGCGGCCGCGCCCGGTACCCGTGATCGGAGTACTGGCCGCTGCTCGCCTCCTCGGGATAGCCGACGAACGGTTGCCGGTCCACCGCGCCCGACCAGCTGACATGCTCTGCGGGCACCTCGTCGAGAAACCGGGACGGCGGCGCGAAGGTCGGGCTGCCCCACGCCGAGCGGGCCACCGCTCGGCTCAGGTACAGCCGCTGCCGGGCCCGGGTGATGCCGACGTACGCCAGCCGGCGCTCCTCGGCAAGCTCGCTCGGCTCACCGAAGGTGCGCTGGTGCGGGAAGATGCCGTCCTCCATGCCCGTCAGGAAGACGACCGGGAACTCCAGACCCTTGGCGGTGTGCAGCGTCATCAGCGTGACCACGCCACCGTCGGCGTCCGGGACCGAATCCGCGTCGGCGACGAGGGAAACGTGCTCGAGGAAGGCATCCAGGTCGGCCGGATCGTCGATCTGTGCGCGTTGCTCCTCGAACTCGGCGGCGACGCTGACCAACTCGCGCAGGTTGTCCACTCGGGTGCCGTCCTGCGGGTCGTGACTGGCTTCCAGTTCCGTCAGGTAGCCGGTACGTGCCAGCACCTGCTCGATGATGTTGCTGGGTGTGCCGTGCTCCTCGCTGTGCGCGATCGCCCTGAGTTCATAAAGCATGCTGACGAAGTCACGGATGGCGTTGGCCGAGCGGGGTGCCAGGCCGACGATGTTGTCGACACGGTCCAGCGCTGCGGAGAAGCTGATCCGCTCGCGTTCGGCGTAGGCCTCGACGAATGCCTCGGCCCGATCACCGATGCCACGCCGCGGGGTGTTGAGGATGCGTCGCAGGCTGACGAGGTCCTCGGGGTTGGCGAGAACCCGCAGGTAGGCCAGGATGTCGCGCACTTCTTTGCGCTCGTAGAACCGGACACCGCCGACCACCTTGTACGGCAGCCCGAGCCGGATGAAGATCTCTTCGAACACTCGCGACTGCGCGTTGGTTCGGTAGAACACCGCCACGTCCGACGGGGTGGCCTGGCCGGCGTCGGTGAGGGCGTCGATCTGCTGCGCGACCCAGCGGGCCTCGTCGTGCTCGTTCTCGGCAACGAAGCCCTCGATCTGCTCGCCGGCGCCGGCGTCGGACCAGAGGTTCTTGGGCCGGCGGTCGGGGTTGCGGGCGATGACCGCGTTGGCGGTGTTGAGGATCGTCTGGGTCGAGCGGTAGTTCTGCTCCAGCAGCACCGTTCGCGCGTCAGGATAGTCGCGCTCGAACTCGTCGATGTTGCGGATGGTGGCGCCACGGAAGGCGTAGATGGACTGGTCGGCATCACCCACCACACACAGCTCTGCGGCTGGAATGCCGAGCTCGGGCAGCGGCTTGGTCAGCTCGCGCACGAGCACGTACTGGGCATGGTTGGTGTCCTGGTACTCATCGACCAGCACGTGGGAGAACCGGCGACGGTAGTGCTCGGCGACGTCCGGCACGGTCTGCAGCAGGCGGACCGTGTTCATGATCAGGTCGTCGAAGTCCATCGCCGACGACTCGGTGAGGCGTTGCTGGTAGCGCTGATAGATCTCGGCCAGTGTCTTCTCGGTCGCGCTGACCGCCTGCTCGCTGAACTGCTCGGGCCCGATCAACTCGTTCTTGAGGTTGGAGATCTGCACCGACAGCGACCGTGCCGGATACCGCTTCGGGTCGAGGCTGAGCTCTCGGGTCACGAGCGTCAGCAGCCGGCGCGAATCGTCGGCGTCGTAGATGGAGAAAGAGGTGCGCATGCCAAGGTGCTTGGCCTGCGCCCGCAGGATGCGCACGCACATCGAGTGGAACGTAGACACCCACATGGCGAACGCGCGCCGACCGATGAGCTTCGCGACGCGCTGCTTCATCTCCGCCGCGGCCTTGTTGGTGAAGGTGATGGCCAAGATTTCGCTGGGCGTCGCGTCACCGAAGGCCATCAGGAAGCCGATGCGCTGGGTCAGTACCTTGGTCTTGCCGGACCCGGCACCGGCCACGATCAGCAGCGGCGCGCCGCGATGGGTGACCGCCTCCCGCTGCTGCGGGTTCAGCCCGACCAGCAAGGTCTGCGGGTCGTCCCGGCGGGAGCGCTCACCGGCTTCGGGGCGGCGGTCAGGGCGGATCAGCCCCGGGTCGAAGTCGACATCGGGGGCGGGCTCGGTGCGGGTCACTGGTTCGGCGCTCATCTCGGTTCCAACCCTACGTCCGGGCGCCGACAGAACCGGGTCACGGCCACCGCTGACGAACCAGGGGGGATTAACCGACGAATCGGTCGGTTGCCAGGCCCGGCTGCAGCGTGGCACCATCAACGGCGTGCAGATCGACTCCGTCCGATTTTTTTATGGGTACCGCGCAGCGGCACCCATCGTGACCGGTTGAACTGATACGACCGTTTCCACGCCCTGGGCCGCACCGCAGCCCGGGGCGTGTGCTTTTCCGGGGCTGAGATGCGGTTCCACCGGCAAGACAGAGAGCAGGAACCCGCAGTGAATGCCCCCCTCACCACCGAGCAGAGCGACGCCGTCGATCGTCCGAACGAGACCGACCAGACGAAGCGGCTGGTGGACGACCCGGCCGCCATCGACACCCTGCGCCAGCAGATCGACGCGCTCGACACCGCGATCGGCCGGCTCATCACCGAGCGCGCCGCGCTGTCGCGCCGGATCCAGCTGGCCCGGATCAACGCCGGCGGCACACGTGTCGAGCTCGGCCGGGAACGCGCGATTCACCAGCACTACCGCACCGCGCTCGGAAATGCGGGCGTCGCGGTCGCGGACGCGGTGCTGCGGGTGTGCCGGGGCTGACAGCGGGGCTGACAGCCGGGAATCGCCGGCGGTCGGGTGCGGCGAGTGCTCAGACGATGCGTCGCTCGGCGGCCCACCGGGTCAGCTGGTGGCGTGAGGAGAGCTGAAGCTTGCGCAGCACGTTCGACGCATGCGTCTCGACCGTCTTGATCGAGATGAACAGCTCCCCCGCGATCTCCTTGTAGGCGTAGCCGCGGGCGAGCAGCCGAAGCACCTCCTGCTCCCGGGGCGTCAGCTGGTCCAGCTCAGGGTCGGTGGACGGCGTCGGGCCCGGATCGGAATCCCGGAATGCGTCGAGCACGAACCCGGCCAGCCGCGGCGAGAACACCACATCGCCGTCGGCCACCCGCCGGATCGCATCGATCAGCTCGGGCCCGCTGATCGTCTTGGTCACGTAGCCGCGTGCCCCGGCCCGGATGACGGCGATCACGTCCTCGGCAGCGTCGGACACCGACAACGCCAGGAACCGGACCGAAGGCAGCGCCGGCAACAGGGCGGCCAGGATCGCTGGGCCGCCACCGTCGGGCAGGTGCACGTCGAGCAGCACCACGTCAGGCGTGCTGCGATTGATCACCGCAACCGCCTCACCGACCGAGGCCGCCTCACCGACGATGTCCACCGCGGACCCGATCTCAGCACGCACGCCGGCGCGGAACATGCCGTGATCATCGACCAGAACCACTCTGGGCCGGTTCATGCCAACTCCACCCTCAGCCGCACTTCGGTTCCCTCACCGGGACTGGACTTGATCGTGGCGGTACCGCCGTGCCGGGCCAGCCGGCCACGGATGGAGCCCCGGATGCCTTGCCGGGATTCATCGATCCGATCCGGGTCGAAGCCGGCGCCGCGGTCCCGCACGAACACCTCGGCCACCACGTCATCTGCTTCGGCGTACACCGAAACCTGTGCCACCCCCGCGTGTTTGGCCACGTTCACCAGCGCTTCCCGGGTCGCGGCCAGCAGCGCGTCCAGCGCCGCGGTGAGCGGCTGATCGCCGACCACCACCACGTCGACGGTCAGCGGGTAGTCGTCCTCGATCTCGGCTGCCATCGCGTGCAGCGCGGCGCCGAAGCGTCCGTTCGGCACGCCGACGCCGTACAGCTTGGTGCGCAGCTCGCGCTCCTGGCTGCGCGCCAGCCGAGCCACCTCCCGCGGCGATCCGGCGTTGCGCTGGATCAGCGCCAGCGTCTGCAGCACCGAGTCGTGCAGGTGCGCCGCGATGTCGGCGCGCTCCTCGTTGCGTATCCGCTCGCGGCGTTCCTCGGCCAGGTCCCGGCCCAGCGTGAGCCACCAAGGTCCGGTGATCAAGCCGACGCCGACCAGCGTGATGACCATCGCCACCAGACCGGCGCCCACCGCGGCTATGCCGGCCTGCGCCAGGATCAGCACACCGCCGGCGAAGACGAGCAGCACCCCGGCGATCACCCGTAGCCAGCCGACCCGGTCGGTGACCCCCGCCGACAGGGAGCTGCGGGACAGCCGCCGCCACCGTTCCCGTTCCGTCTCCGAGGCTTGCCGCCACAGCAGCAGGACGCCGAAGCACGCCAGCAGGGACGGCACGAACCACCAGCCGAGCGGCAGCGCCCGCACGTTGAAGAACAGCACCACGGCGGCAGCGACCGCACCACCGGCGTACTGCAGCACCGATCGCACCGGACCTTCGGGCTTGGCACCCGGCACGGTCGGCAGGATGATCCAGAACGCGCCGTAGAGCAGCACGCCGAGCCCGCTGCAGAAGGCAAGCACCACGAACGCCAGCCGGATGGCGCGGACGGGCAGTCCCAGGTGTGCTGCCAGGCCGCCGGCGACCCCGCCGAGCACGCGACCGGACGAGGTCCGGTAGAGCCGCGGGATCGGCGGCGCCGGCCGGTCGAAGGGCGTGGTGGTGGTCATGATGGCTCCATCATCGCCGGTCCGGCGCGGCCGGCGGTATCGGTGGGCACCAGGAATCGCCGGGCCGAGGAGATCAGGGGAAGGTCGGGGTGGTCACCGATACCGTGACGAGACCACCTGCCCCAGGCTGATCGGCATGATGACGATGAGTGAATCCGGCGCCGGGCCCGCCGGAGCTGACATTCCGGCCCGATCCCTGCGACGCAGCACCAGCGACCGGATCATCTCCGGCGTGTGCGGCGGGCTCGGCCAGTACTTCGGTGTCGATCCGGTGATCTTCCGGGTGCTGTTCGCCGTCCTGTCATTCTTCGGCGGTGTCGGGTTGCTGGCCTATGGCGTGGCGTGGTTGCTGATCCCTGAACCCGGTACCGCCACGCCCCTGCTGGACAAGGCACTCGGCGAGCTGCGGGTGCGCAAGGTGCCGCCGTGGCTGGTGGTGCTCGGCGGCGCGGTCGTGGTCTGGCTGGCCTGGTTCTCCTGGTGGGCTCCTGGCACGCTGCCGGCGATCCTGCTGCTGGCGGTGGTGGTGCTGGTGCTGATGCACCGGCTGGTGGCGCGGCCGCAACCGATGACCAGCTCCCCGCCCTGGGCGGCACAGGCACCGGCAGCTCCGCTGTGGACGCCGCCGCCGGGTGGCGTTGCGCCGGCCACCGACACGACGACCGGCAGCACCCCTGATGCGGCGGACACGATGGCTGCCGAGCGAGCCGCACCGGACGCCACCGCCGCGCCGACGCCGGCCGACATTCCGGTGTCACTGGCGAAAGAAGGCCCAGCTGCGCCCGACCCGATCAGCGGCGTGCGCGGCGGCCCGGCACAGTGGCCGGTGGTGGATGCCGAGTCGTGGCAGCAACCAGGCTCCTGGCAGCAGCCGGCGCCAGGCGAGCAGACCACCAGGCTCATCCCGCCGCTGAACGACACCCGCCGCTCGATGCAGGCCTGGCTGACCGAGGCCAGCGAGGCGCACCGGGAACGGGTGCGCCGGCGGCGACCGATCAAGGTCGGGGTGGGTTTGGCGCTGCTGCTCGGCTGGGGTTTCGTGGCCTTGCTGGACGCCATCAACCGGGTGCCGTTCCCGGCCTACCTGTGGACCGGTCTGGCGATCCTGACCGCTGGCCTCGTGGTCAGCGTCATCACCCGGCGGATGATGCTGTCGCTGTTGCTACCGCTGCTCATCCTGGCGGTGATCGCGGTCGGTCTCGGCGGCACCCCGGCCAGCCTGTCCGACGGGTCCGGCGACATCGGTTGGCGCCCCACCGCCCAGAGCCAGCTGAGCACGTACCGCCAGTTCGCGGGCCGCTCCACGCTGGACCTGACCGCGCTGACGCTGACCTCCCCCGCCGATGTGACGATCACCCAGGCCGCGGGAGCGGTGTTCGTGAAGCTGCCTGCGGGCCTGAACGCGACCGTGGTCGCCGACGTGCACTTCGGCGATATCCGCAACGGTGATTCGCAAGCGGTCGGGCAGTACCAGGGTGGCATGAACGTCCACCTGCAGCTGGACCCGCCGGCAACGGCGACCGGCCAGCCGATCACGATCCACGTGAAGCTGACGGATGGGCACGTTCAGGTCGACCGGTCGTGAGAACCGCGGGGTTCGGCGGGATGGCAGCGCGGTACAGCAGCAGGGCGATGTCATCGCGCCGGCCCTCCCGATGCTCGGTCAGGGCCCGATCACTGAGCTCGTCCAGCGATACCTGCGATGCCGTGCCTGGCGTGCAGAGCTGGTTCGCGAGCCGGGCGATGCCCACCTCGAGGTCATCGTCCACCGTCTCGACCAGTCCATCGGTGTAGAGCACCAGCACGTCATCCGGCGCCAGCGCAACCTCCTGGTCGTGGCGCTTCAGGTCGGGATCGAAACCGAGAATCGGTTCGGGTGTCGACGCGAGGGTGCGGGCGCCGCCCTCGGCCCCGACGATCAGGGGTGGCGGGTGACCGGCGTTGGACCATCGCAGCAGGGCACCGCCGGGCCGCGGCTCGATCTGCGCGACGACCGCGGTGGCCAGGGTGGTGACCCCGAGCCCCCGCGCGGTCTGGTCGGCTTGGCTCAGGATGGCTGCCGGGGTCCGGCCCGCGATGTAGCCGACGGCGCGAATGACGCCGCGCAGCTGCCCCATCGCCGCCGCGGCGTGGATGTCGTGACCGACGACGTCGCCGATGACCAGCATCAGCGTGCCGTCTGATTGCCGGAAGGCGTCGTACCAATCGCCACCGACTGCGTTTCCAGCCGTGGCGGGCAGGTAACGGGTGACGATGTCCAGGTCGGGTCCGGTCGGCGGCGAGGTCAGCAGGGCCTGCTGCAGCGCGATGGAGTTGCCGTGCTCGCGCGCATGCTGCTGGGCATTGTCGATCGCGATACCGGCGCGGGCGCCGAGATCTGCCAGATCGTGCAGATCGTCGGTGTGGAAGGGGTCCCGGTCCGCCCCTCGCACGACGATGATCGTCGCTGCCCGAACGCCGCGGGCCCGGCTGGGAATCACGATCGCGCTGCTGGCACCGAGGACGTCGTACAGCCGGCGCACCTCGGCGCTGTCGGTGGACTGCAGCAGCTGTCCGTCGGTGAGCCGGACGTACAGCACCGGTTGTCCGCGGTCGAGCGCGACCCGGGCCGCGGGGCTCGGACGGAGCGCTTCGGGCAGCAGGCCGGCCAGGCGTGCGAGCTGAGGCTGTCGCCGCGGGTCGGCGTGCACGGCGGACAAGGGGGGCCCGCTCGCGGCCGTCTCGGCATCTGCGGCGTAGATCAGGCACCAGTCGGCCATCTCCGGCACGAGCACGCGGGCCAGATCGTCCAGCAGGACATCGACCTCGGAGGTGCCGACCAGCGCCGCGTTGGCACGGGCCAGAAACTCCAACCGCAGCCTCCCGCGGTTCTCCGCGGCCCGGGCCTGCTCGGCCTGCTCGCGGGCCGCCCGCAACTCGTTCTCATAGGCCCTCCGATCGGGCACGCTCATCAGCGCGAGACGAATCACGGCTGCTTTGCCAGCTTCTGCCGTCCCGGTAGCGGTCACTCGGATGGCGTTCACCAGTACGGGAACGCGTTGCCTGGCTACTGTCGAGAGGTCGAGCATCACCTCCTGGAGGCGGCCCTCCAGCAGCAGCATGGGCGCCAGCTGTGCCTCGAAGAACATGCGGCTGGCCGTCGTCAGCAGGTCGACGAAGCGCAGCCGGCCGACGACGGCGCTCCGCTCGTAGCCGAGAAGGTCGAGCAGGGTGGTGTTGGCTGCCAGCACGAGGCCATCGGCGTCAAGCCGCAGCAGGCCGCACGGGGCGTCGTCCCAGCCTTCGGCCACCCCGGCCTGACCGATGCGCTTATCCGGCGCCGACATCGGCATCCGGACGGGAATGGCGATGCAGGTAGGCCTTAATCGTTGGGGCCGTTTCCTCAGGAGCGCTCAGGTTAGGGCAATGGCCGGTCGCCCGCAGGTGGACGAACTCGCTGACGGGCAGGTGGGCATGGACGAACTCACCGACTGAGTCGGGCGCGATCACGTCGTCGGAGCACTGTAGGACCAGGCACGGTGTCTGCACGCGGGACAGGTCGGCTCGGTTGTCGGACAAGAACGTCGCGCGCGCGAACGTGGCGGCGACTGCCGGGTCGGTACGGCAGAAGCTGGCGGTCAGCTCAGCAGACAGCTCCGGACGTTGCGGATTGCCCATCATGACAGGGGCCATGCTGGCGGCCCAGCCGAGCGGGTTGCCTTCCAGGGTGTGCAACAGGTCGTCGATGTCAGGCCGGCTGAAGCCACCTGAGTAATCGTGCTGCGGGTCGTCCAGGTAGCGGGCGGAGGGACCGACCAGCACCAGGTGGGCGAAGCGGGCCGGCTCCCGGTTTGCGGCAAGGACGCCGATCATCGCGGCCACCGAATGTCCGACGTAGATGACGTCGTGCAGGTCGAGCGCTCCGATCAGCTCGAGCAGATCCTCGGCGTAGGCCGACAGGTTGGAGTAACGCTGCGCGTTCCAGGCGCTCAGGTCCGAGCCACCGAAGCCCACGTGGTCGAAGACGACGACCCGGTAATCCGGCTCGAACATGGGGGTGACGAAGCGCCACATCGCCTGATCGCAGCCATAGCCGTGCGCGAACAGCATCGGCTGGCCAGTGGGTTGCCCGGACTGGTGGACGTTGTTGCGCGCCAGCACGTCATCCACCGGCCGACCCTATCCGAATCACCGGACGCGGGCGAGGCGTCGCGGGCCGGCCGGGACCTCAGCCGTCCTGTGCCGTGCTGGGCAGCGTCCAGGCGTCCTGCAGGCCGGTTACCGCAAGGATGCGCTGCACCCGCGACGAGGGCTCTTCGACGGCAAAGCTCTTGCCGTGGTCTTCCGCCTCGTGCGCGAGGTCGATCAGCACGCTGATGCCGGTGGAGTCCATGAAGCGGACGTCCGACAGGTTGAGTAGGAGTTGCGGGGCAGCGGCCAGCGCGCTCTTGGCCGTCTCCAACAGGCCGTCCTTGCTTGCCAGATCGATGGCACCGGACAACCGCAGCCGAACCGCGCCTGACGGTTCCGTCTCCCGGATGATCGTGAGGTCCATGGCAAAACCCTAAGCGATCGGCAGCCGCGGGACCTGCGGGTATCGCCGGGGTCGGATCGCGCACGGAAGTGGCCCACGGTGGGTGTCGTGCGGGGGCGGTCCGCCCGAGGCAGCGGCCGGTTCTACGCCGAGCAGAACTCACGAGCCGGGCCGAGCGGTCCCCAGCCGGATATCCCGACTGCTACGGCAGATGCCTCCATCATCGGGGCCGTCCGACAACCGTCGGCAGGGACCTTCGGTCCAACTTGCCGCCGCAAGCGGCATGGATAGCGCCTGGCCTACTCCCACTCGATGGTGCCCGGGGGCTTGGACGTCACGTCCAGCACCACCCGGTTCACCTCGCGCACCTCGTTGGTGATGCGGGTGGAGATGCGCTCCAGCGTCGGGTACGGCACCCGGGTCCAGTCGGCGGTCATCGCATCCTCGCTCGACACCGGTCGCAGCACGATCGGATGACCGTAGGTCCGCCCGTCGCCCTGTACGCCCACCGACCGCACATCGGCCAGCAACACCACCGGGCATTGCCAGATCTCCCGATCCAGGCCGGCTCTGGTCAGCTCGTCGCGGGCGATGGCGTCCGCGCGGCGCAGGATGGCCAGTCGCTCGGCGGTCACGGCGCCGACAATCCGGATGCCGAGCCCCGGGCCCGGGAAGGGCTGCCGCCACACGATCGCCTCGGGCAGGCCCAGCTCCAGTCCGACCCGGCGCACCTCGTCCTTGAACAGCGAGCGCAGCGGTTCCACCAGCGAGAACTGCAGATCCTCGGGCAGGCCGCCGACGTTGTGATGGCTCTTAATGTTCGCGGTGCCGGTGCCGCCACCGGACTCCACCACATCCGGATACAGCGTGCCCTGCACCAGAAACTCGAACGGCGGCCCGTCAGCGGAGGCCTCGATCAGCTCTCGTTCGGCCTGCTCGAACGACCTGATGAACTCCCGCCCGATGATCTTTCGCTTCTCTTCCGGGTCGACGACGTCGGCCAGCGCGTCCAGGAACTGCTGCCGCGCATCGACCACCTTCAACGACACCCCGGTGGCGGCGACGAAATCCTGCTCCACCTGCTCGGCTTCACCTTCTCGAAGCAGGCCGTGGTCGACGAAGACACAGGTCAGCTGATCGCCGATGGCACGCTGCACCAGCGCCGCCGCGACCGCCGAATCAACCCCGCCGGACAGCCCACAGATCACCCGCCGGTCCCCGACCTGCGCCCGGATCGCGTCGATCTGGTCGGCGATGATGTTGGCGTCGGTCCAGGTGGGGGCCAGCCCGGCGATCTTGTACAGGAAGTTCTCCAGCACCTGCTGGCCATGCTCGGTGTGCATCACCTCGGGGTGGAACTGCACCCCCGCCAGCCGCCGACCGGCATCTTCGAAGGCGGCCACCGGCGCGCCGTCGGAGGAACCGGTGACCACGAAACCCTCCGGCGCCCGGGTCACCTCGTCCCCGTGCGACATCCACACCTGACGGGTGTCCGGCTCGTCGCCGAACAGCGCACCCGGGTGCGACACCCGCAGCAGCGTCCGGCCGAACTCAGAGCCACCGGTGTGGGCCACCTCGCCGCCGAGCGCGCGGGTCATCGACTGGAAGCCGTAGCAGATGCCGAAGACCGGCACCCCCGCCTCGAACAGCCCGGGATCAGTAGCCGGAGCGCCTTCCTCGTACACCGAGGCTGGGCCGCCGGACAGGATGATCGCCTTCGGCTGCTTGGCCAGCATCTCGGCCAGCGGCATGGACGACGGCACGATCTCGGAGTAGACCCGGGCCTCGCGCACCCGGCGGGCGATCAGCTGGGCGTACTGGGCGCCGTAGTCCACGACGAGGACGGTGTCGGTCTGCACCCCGGTCATTCTTCCAGAAGCCCCGCCGGCCGGCCGCCCTGCCGTCGCCCGATCACCAGTCGTAGCTGACTCCCGTCCACTCCTGCGACAGCTGCCACAGCAGCGCGGCGAGTTCGGGATCGGCGGCCAGCGCGGAGCGGGCCGCGGGCGCCGGCGCGCCCCGGAACTCCCCGGGCCAGCGCGGTCCGGTGTAGCTGCCCGGCTCGGCGGTCGTTGCGGCCACCAGCGTCGGCTGCGCGCCGGCCGCAGCCGACTGGAACAGCAGCCGGCCGACCAGCCGGCCACCGATGCGCACCACGGGGTTGGCGCCCATGCCCTCGCGGGACAGGAACAGGTTGGTGGCGGAGATGCCCGGATGCGCCATCGTCGAGACCAGCCGGCCGGACGCGCGGCGCTGCAACTCGGCCCCGAACAGCAGGTTGGCCAGCTTGGAATTGCCGTACGCCCGGCTGGGCACGTAGCCCGCCACCGGATTGCCGAGCAGCACCTCGCGGCCGCCGCTGCGATGCGCCAGCGATGCGACCGTCACCACCCGGGCATCACCGGCGTCGAGCAGCTGGGGCAGCAGCCGGCCGGTAAGCGCGAAATGGCCCAGATGGTTCACCCCGAACTGCAGCTCGAAGCCGTCCTCGGTGGCGCTCCAGCGCGGCGGCGCCATCACACCGGCGTTGTTCACCAGCAGGTGCAGCGGCCCCTCGACCGACTCGGCCAGCCGGCCGACCGAGGCCAACGATGCCAGGTCCAGCGGGCGGAACGTCACGTCGGCGCCCGGTACCTCCGACCGCAGCCGGGACACCGCGGCCTGTCCAAGCTCCGGCTTGCGGCAGGCCAGCACCACCGACGCCCCCGCCCGGGCCAGCTCCCGCGCGGTCGGGTAGCCGATGCCGGAGTTTGCGCCGGTCACCAGCGCGCGCCGGCCGTCCAGCCGGGGAAGGTTCACCATGGCCCCGACGCTACCGGCGGTGTCGGCGCGCCGGCACCGGTCCGCATGACGCACTATGGCGGCGTGACCCACGCAACCTCGCAGCGCACCCACGCATCCTGGCGGACAGCGCTCTGGCACGACGGTGTGCTGGAGAAGGAGGACTTCCCGTTCGGGGAGATCTCCGACTACCTGGAGAAACCCGGCTACCTCATCTGGGTGGACCTGATCGATCCGGATGCGAGGTTGCTTGCACAGCTGGGTGAGGAGTTGTCCCTTGACCCACTGGCCATCGAGGATGCGGTCGCGCACTACGAGCGACCGAAGGTGAGCCGCTATCGCAGCCACACCTTCCTCACCGCGTACTCGCTGCGGCTCAACCGGGAGACCGGCGAGCTGGAGGATGAGCAGGTGTCGGCGTTCGTGCTCGACCGGGCCTTCGTCACCGTGCATTCCAGCAACTGGCACGACGCGGACGCGGTGATGCGGCGATGGAAGGACAACGGCGATCTGATCAGTTGCGGCACGCGGTCCCTTGCCTGGGGCCTGCTCGACGTGCTAGTCGACACCCACTTCGATGTGGTGCAGGCCCTGGATGACGAGATCGAGAGCCTGGAGGACATCCTGTTCGAGCAGGACGGCCGATCGGGCCACGTGCAGCGGCGGACGTTCGCGCTGCGCAAGTCGCTGGTGCACTGCCGTCGGGCCGTGCTGCCGATGCGCGAGGTCGTCAACACCTTGATGCGCCGGGACATCGACATCGACCCGCACCTGCGGCCCTACTTCGAGGACCTGTACGACCACGTGCTGCGGGCCGCCGAATGGACCGAGTCACTGCGGGACATGGTGTCCTCGGTCTTCGAGACGAACCTGTCACTGCAGGACGCCCGCCTCAACAGCATCATGAAGAAGCTGACCGCATACACCGCGCTGATCGCGATTCCCACCGCGGTGACCGGCTTCTACGGGCAGAACGTGCCGTACCCGGGCTTCGGCCATCACAACGGTTACCTGACCAGCCTCACCATCATCGTGGTGCTGTGCACCGCGCTGGTCGTGGTGTTCCGGCGCAAGGACTGGCTGTGACGCCTACTTGATCGGTTTGCTGGTGATCTCGGTGAACTGCAGCTGGTTCAGCGCGGTCAGTACGGCGCCCTGCGGTTTGCCGCAGTTGTCGAGCGGGATCTTCGGCAGGAAACTGGTGCCGTCCTTCTCGATCAGCGCGAAATAGGGCACCTGCACCGCGTACAGCGGGCACACCACCCTCGCCCGCGGCACCGAAGGCAGCTGCAGCGCCGCGATCAGCTTCGAGAAGTCACCGGTGGACCGCTCCGCCACCAGGGTGGTCGGCGTGCCGCCGCTGGACACGATCCGGCACCGCAGCACGAACACCACCGGCAGCCCGGGCGGCACCGGCTTGGCGGCCGGCGAGAAGAGCGGGTTGACAGCCGTGCTGGTCGGGCAGGTTGCGGCCGCGGCCAGGGCCAGCGCATCCGCGGAGGGCGGGCTGCTCGCGGTGCCACCCATCCCGGGCCCGGTGCTGGCGCCCGACGGTGTGACCGGGGTACCGGTTGCCGAACCGGTGCCACCGGCCGAACCGGCGCCCCCGGACCCGCCGGACGACGACGAGGCGCACCCCGCCAGCGCGAGCAAGCCCGCGGCGATTGCCGCGGCGGTGCGGATCCGCATGACGTCCAGCCCCTTTCGTCCGTACTGCTCCCACTGAAGCAGATGCGGCGAGCGGTCGCGAACGTTGCAGGCGAACCGAAGAGATCCCGGCGGGCCGGAACGTGAGAGCGGTCAGGCCGCCTGGCTACCGAAGCCGGGTGTGCGCACGTCCAGCCCGCGGCTGCGA
Organism: Jatrophihabitans sp.; assembly: GCA_036261575.1. Lineage (GTDB taxonomy): Bacteria > Actinomycetota > Actinomycetes > Mycobacteriales > Jatrophihabitantaceae > Jatrophihabitans_A. The sequence continues at coordinate 28,594 of DATAKO010000021.1, read as the reverse complement.
AGGTCGGACTCGACCCGGTACAGCTCGGCCAGCGACGGCTCGCGGCCGTTGTGGCAGCGCGGTGGCCGCACGTCCAGCTGCCGGCAGGCAACCTCCAGCACCTCGAGATAGGCGGCCCGGACCGCGCCCAGCTTCATCCCCTGCACCGAGATGCCAGGCCGGTTCTCGCGCAACTCCATCTGATAGCGCAGTCGGCGCAGGTCTTGGGTGACCCGTTCGATCGGCGGAGCGCTCGGTGCCGGTGGCGTGCGTTGCGCCGCGATCCGCTCCCACTCACCGCGCACAAGCCGACCGGCTACTCGCACCACGAGCGGGAACGCGAGCAGAAAGCCCAGGACGAGTGCAAGCTGCACCAGGTCAGTGTGCGCGCCCGGCGGGGCCGGCTCAAGCGGGGCTCGGCGGCCGCTTACCTGCCCGTGACGATCAGCTCGGCCTTCTGGAATTCCTTGACCGAGGAGTAGCCGCACTTGCCCATCACCCGGCGTAGCGCGCCGAAAAGGTTGCGCTCGCCGCTCGGGTCCGCGGTCGGGCCGATCAGCACCTCCTCCAGCGAGGGACGCTCCTCGGCGGCCAGGCCCAGATCCACAAGCGCCGAGCGGGGGATGCTCGGGTGCGACGCGGTCGGGTCCCAGTACCGGCCGCCGCCCGGCGCCTCGGCCGCAGCCGCCAACGGCTCGCCGAGCATGACCGCATCCGCGCCGCACACCAGCGCCTTGGCGATGTCGCCGCCGGTTGTCATGTCGCCGTAGGCGATCAGGTGCACGTACCGTCCACCCGTCTCGTCCAGGTAGGCCCGGCGGGCCGCCGCGGCGTCCGCGATGGCGGTTGCCATCGGCACGTCGATACCCAGCGCGCTGTGCGTGGTCGAACCGCTGTGCGCGCCGTAGCCGACGATGACTCCGGCAGCGCCGGTACGCATCAGGTGCAGCGCTGTCTGATAGTTGGTGACGCCGCCGACGATGACCGGAATGTCCAGCTCAGCGATGAACGTCTTCAGGTTGAGCGCATCGGTGTCCTGGCTGCCCACGTGCTCGGCGGAGATGACAGTGCCCTGGATGACCAGCAGATCGACCAGCTTCACCGCTGCCGGTGCGAGCTTGCCGGTGTTCTGCGGCGACAGCCGCACCGCTACCCGCGCACCGGCCTCGCGCAAGGCGCTGATCCGGCGGGTCACCAGCTCGTTGGACACCGGCTGGGCATAGATGCGCTGCAACACCTCGGTGCTGCAGCCGCCCGGATCGGTGATGGTGGCCAGCACCTCGGACGGGTCCTCGTACCGGGTCCACAGACCTTCGCCGTTCAGCACGGCCAGGCCGCCGAGCCGCTCCACCTCCAGCGCGGTGGTCGGTGACACCACCGCGTCCGACGGTGCTGCGACCAGCGGCAGGTCGAAGGTGTGCGCGTCGATCTGCCAGCTGGTGGACACCACCGACGAGCCGCGGGTGCGCCGGGTCGGCACCAGCGCGACATCGTCCAGGGCGAATCCACGACGAGCCTCGCGACCGAGGCCGATCTCTACGGTTTCGGGCATGTCCCGAAGTCTGCCTCATCGGCACGCCGGCATTACTGCTCGGGCGGTGCGGGCGCGCACAATGAGCGGATGCGTGCCCGGATGCACCACGTCGTGCTGAACTGTGCCGATGCCGAGGAGCTGGCCGGCTTCTACTCGGCGCTGCTCGGATTTCCGATCACCTACCGCTCCCCCGGCTGGGTGGTGGTGGCCGAGAACGAGCACTCGTCGGGGCTGGCGTTCCAGCCGGTCGAGCACTACCTGCCGCCGGTATGGCCGGAGGGCTCGCCGGGCCAGCAGCTGCACCTGGACCTGATGGTGTCCGATGTCGACGCCGCCGACGAGTGGGTGGTGTCGCTGGGCGCACGCCGGCTGCCGACCGATGACACGGTCCACGCCGTCTATGCCGACCCGGCCGGCCACCCGTTCTGCCTGATCCCGAAGCCGGGCTGGGCCCCGCGCATCGACTGAAGCGGGTAGGCGCGATGTTTCGGCTCGGCTTGTGCGCCGCGGACGCCGGTGATGCGGTCGCGCAGGCACTGGCGCACCTCGACGGGGAACCGCTGCCGGCGTGCCCGCAGCTGCTGGAGTTCCGCCGCGATCTCATCGCCAGCGACCCGCAGTGGCCGGCCATGACCATGCTGCCGCGGCCCGGCTCGCCCGACACCGACCGGTTGCTGGTGCTGGCCTTCGCCGGGCCGCCGCCGGCAGAGCAGCTGCGCGACCTGCACTATCTGGCCGCCCGGCACCGGTTGCAGCTCGTCGAGCTGGACTGAGCGGCCTGCGATGATCGGGGCATGTTCCGCATTGCCTTCCTGGAGCCCCAGATCGCACCGAACACCGGAAACGCGATCCGGATGGTGGCCGGCACCGGCTTCGAGCTGCACCTGATCGGCCCGCTGGGCTTCGATCTTTCTGACGCCAAGCTGCGCCGGGCCGGCCTGGACTACCACGACCTGGCCTCGGTCACCGTGTTCGACGATCTGGCCGCAGCCTGGTCGGCATGGGATCGGTCCCGGGTGTTCGCCTTCACCGCCAAGGCCAGCCGCAGCTACGTCGACGTCGACTACCAGCTCGGGGACGTGCTGCTGTTCGGCACCGAGCCGACCGGGCTGCCGGAGCAGGTGCTGGCCGATCCGCGGATCAGCGCGCTGATCCGGATCCCGATGCTGGCCGGCCGCAGGTCGATGAACCTGTCCAACTCCGCGGCGGTGGCCGCTTACGAGGCGTGGCGCCAGCACGGGTTCGCAGGCAGCGCGGATACCGGACCGGCCGTTCGGGCATGATCGCTCGGTGACCGTTGCGCCCTATGGAAGCTGGACCACACCGATCAGCGCGGCCGACCTGGCCGCCTCCGGCCACCCGGTAGGCGGTGGTCGCTTTGTCGGCGAGGAGATCTGGTGGACCGAGTCCCGGCCCGACCAGGGCGGCCGGCAGGCGGTCCGGCGACGGGACGCCGACGGCAACGTGACCGACGTGCTGCCCGCGCCATGGAACGCCCGCTCGCGGGTCCACGAGTACGGCGGCAGCTCCTGGACCGCTCGTGCGGACGGCAGCCTGGTGTTCGCCGAGTTCTCCGACCAGCGGCTGTACCTGCTCTCACCGGGCGCGAGCGAGCCGGCACCGCTGACCCCGGCCAACGGAGACCGGTACGCCGACCCGCGCATCGTCGGCGCCGAGGTGTGGTGCGTACGCGAGTCGCACGACGCTGCCGGCAACATCACCCGCGACATCTGCGCCGTCGGTCTGGACGGTTCTGCGCCGGTCCGTTCGGTCGTCGGCGGGTCGGACTTCCTGGCCAACCCGCGGATCTCGCCGGACGGCAGCAAGCTGGCCTGGATTGCCTGGGATCACCCGCAGATGCCGTGGGATGGCACCGAGCTGCGGGTCGCCGAGCTTGTCGACGGTTGCTGCACGGGCTGGCGCCGGGTGCTCGGCTCGCCGGAGGAGTCGGTACTGCAACCGGAATGGGCAGACGATCACAGCCTGTACGCAATCAGCGACCGCAGCGGCTGGTGGAACCTGTACCAGGTTCCACTGTCCGGTGAGCCGCGCGCGCTGCACCCCATGGCGGCGGATTTCGGCGGCGCGATGTGGCTGCTGGGCGCTCGCTGGTACGCGCTTCTCGACGACGGCAAGCTGCTCACGGTGCGCACCTTCGGCCGCAACGCGCTGGCAATTCTCGATCCGGCCAGCGGCGAGCTGGCAGACGTCGACCTGGTCGACGTGGGCCTCATCTCGCTGACCGAGGTGTCCGGTGGCAAGGCGCTGCTGAGCTGTGCCGGTGACCGTCGCCCGGCGGGGGTCCGGCAGCTGGAGCTGCGCGAGGGCATCCTCACCGACGTGCGGCTGGGCGTGGATACCTGGCCGGACAACCGCTACCTGCCCGAGGCGGAGCTGCGCACCTTCGACGGTCCGGGTGGCCGGCCCGTGCACGCGATTTTGTACCGCCCCGCCAACGATGATTTCACCGCGCCGGACGGCGAGTTGCCGCCCTACGTCGTCACGGTGCACGGTGGCCCGACCGATCACGCGGTGCCCGCGCTCAACCCGAGCATCGCCTACTTCACCAGCCGCGGCATCGGCGTGCTGGACGTCAACTACGGCGGTTCCACCGGCTACGGCAGGACCTATCGCAACCGGCTGCGCGGCCAGTGGGGCGTCGTCGATGTCGAGGACACCGTCGCCGCGGTGCGGGGCCTGGTGGCAGCCGGCCTGGCCGATCCGGCCCGGATCGCCATCTCGGGCGGCTCGGCCGGGGGGTTCACCGTGCTGGCCGCGCTCACCAGCACCGATGTCTTCGCGTGCGGGGCCTCCTACTACGGCATTGCCGACCTGACGAAGCTGCTGGAACACACGCACGACTTCGAGTCGCAGTACCCGCTCGGGCTGATCGGGCCGTACCCGTCGCCGGCCTACACCGAACGCTCCCCGCTGAGCCACGTGGACGAGCTGTCCTGCCCGGTCCTGCTGCTGCAGGGCCTGCTCGACCCGGTGGTGCCGCCCGAGCAAGCGGAGCTGTTCCGCGATGCGATGCTGGCCAAGGGCATCGCCCACGCCTACCTGGCGTTCCCGGACGAATCACATGGCTTCCGGCAGGCGGCGAACCAGATCGCCGCACGGGAGGCGGAATTGTCCTTCTACGGCCAGGTGATGGGCTTCCAGCCGCCCGGGGTGCCGGTGCTGCCGCTGTGGCGGCCGGTCGAGCCGGCCGGCCCGGCCGCCGATTAGGCTCGCTGCCGTGACCGCTCCCGCAGCGCGCCCGCCGCTCACCGTCATCGTCCTGGCCGCCGGCGAAGGCACCCGGATGAAATCACCGGCCCGGCCCAAAGTGCTGCACGGCTTCGCCGGCCGGTCCCTGCTGGGACACGCACTGGCCGCCGTCGCACCCCTCCAGCCTGACACCACCGCGGTCGTGATCGGGCACCGCCGAGACGAGGTGCAGGCCCACCTGGCCGAGATCGCCCCGGCTGCCGTGCCGGTGGTGCAGGCCGAGCAGAACGGCACCGGCCATGCCGTCCGCACCGCGCTGGACGCGACCGGTCCGGCCGGCGGAACCGTCCTCGTCATCCCCGGCGACGCCCCGCTGCTGAGCACGCCGACGCTGGCCGCGTTGCTCGAACAGCACGCCGCCTCCGGCGCTGCCGCCACCGTGCTCACCAGCATCGTGGCCGATCCCACCGGCTACGGGCGGGTGATCCGGGACGACGCCGACCCCAGCAGGGTCAGCCGGGTCGTGGAGCACCGGGACGCCAGCGCTGCCGAGCTGGAGGTCGGCGAGGTGTCCGCGTTGGTGTACGCCTTCGACGCAGGCTTGCTCGATGATGCGGTGCGCCGGCTGTCCACCGACAACGCTCAGGGCGAGGAGTACCTGCCGGAGGTGATCAGCATCTTCGTCGCCGAGGGCCGCACGGTCGTGGCCCGGCTCGCCCCGGCTGAGGAGACCGCCGGCGTCAATGACCGGGTGCAGCTGGCCGCCGCGCACCGGCTCTACAACAGCCGGCTGCTGGAGGCCCACATGCGCGCCGGTGTCACCGTCATCGACCCGGTCACCACCTGGCTGGATGCCGGCGTCGTGCTGGAACCGGATGTGACCCTGCACCCGAACGTGCAGTTGCACGGCGCCACCCGGGTCGCCGCCGGCGCCGAGATCGGGCCGGATTCCACGCTGACCGACACCGAGGTCGGGGCGGGCAGCGTGCTGCAGCGCACGGTCGCGAACCAGGCCCGGATCGGTGCCGGTGTGACTGTGGGGCCGTTCGCGTACCTGCGGCCGGGCACGGTGCTCGCCGACCAGGTGCACATCGGTACCTACGTCGAGCTGAAGGCCGCCGAGGTCGGCCTGGGCACCAAGGTGCCACACCTGAGCTACGTCGGCGACGCGACGATCGGCGAATACACCAACATCGGAGCCGCCACCGTCTTCGTCAACTACGACGGGGTTGCCAAGCACCACAGCATCATCGGCAGCCACGCCCGCACCGGCGCGGACAACATGTTCGTGGCGCCCGTGCACGTCGGTGACGGCGCGTACACCGCCGCCGGATCGGTCATCTCCAGTGACGTACCTCCCGGTGCTCTCGGGGTGGGGCGCGCTCGGCAGCAGAACGTGGCAGGCTGGGTGCTGCGGCGCCGCGCGGGTACCCCTGCCGCCGAGGCAGCCCGGGCGGCCGGCGCGCAAGACCGACCCGCCACACCCGAAGCCCAGCCGAGCGACGAGACCGGGAGCGACCAGAGATGAGCAACCTGGAGGTAGCCGGCCGCAAGAGTATGACGCTGTTTTCCGGCCGCGCGTTTCCCGAACTGGCAACCGAGATCGCCGAGCATCTGGGCGCGACGGTCACCCCGATGGCGGCCTACGACTTCGCCAACGGGGAGATCTTCGTCCGGCCGGAGGAGTCGGTGCGGGGCTCGGACGCGTTCGTCATCCAGTCCCACACGGTGCCGATCAACCACTGGGTGATGGAGACGCTGATCCTGGTGGACGCGCTCAAGCGTGCCTCCGCCAAGCGGATCACCGTGGTCGCGCCGTTCTACCCCTACAGCCGGCAGGACAAGAAGCACCGCGGCCGCGAGCCGATCTCGGCCCGGCTGATCGCAGACCTGCTCAAGACCGCCGGCGCTGACCGGATCATGTCGATCGACCTGCACACCGCGCAGATCCAGGGCTTCTTCGACGGCCCGGTCGACCACCTCTTCGCGCTGCCGCTGCTGGCCGAGTACGTCTCGCGCAACTACGCCTCGGATTCGGTCACCATCGTCTCGCCGGACACCGGGCGGGTGCGGGCCGCCGAGCAGTGGGCCGACCGGATCGGCGGCGCGCCGATCGCGTTCATTCACAAGACGCGTGATCCCAGCGTGCCCAACGAAGTGGTGGCGAACCGGGTGGTGGGCGAGGTCGCCGGCCGCACCTGCATCCTGGCCGACGACATGATCGACACCGGTTCCAGCATCGTGAAGGCGGCCGAGTTGCTGTACGACAACGGTGCGGCCGACGTCATCATCGCGGCCACCCACGCGATCTTCTCCGAGCCTGCCGCGGACCGGCTCAAGAACAGCCGGGTGCGCGAGGTGATCGTCACCAACACGCTGCCCATCCGCTCCGACCAGCAGTTCGACAAGCTCACCGTCATCTCGATCGCACCGATGATCGCCCGCGCGATCAAGGAGGTCTTCGAGGACGGCTCGGTCACCAGCCTGTTCGACGGTCGCAGCTGAGCGCAGCTCGGCTCCGACGATCAGCTGATCTGGGCGGCGATCCGGACGAAGTCGGCCACGGTCACCGTCTCGCCTCGTGCGGTCGGGTCCACTCCGGCCCGCTGCAACGCCTGCTCGGCGGCCGCCGACGACCCGAACAAGCCAGCCAGCGCCGAGCGCAGCATCTTGCGCCGCTGCGCGAAGGCGGCATCGATCACGGTGAACACCCGTTCGCGGCTGCCGCGCTCGATGCCGTCGCGGCGGAAGGCCACCAGCCCGGATTCGACGTTCGGGACCGGCCAGAACACCGACCGGGGTACCAGCCCGACCCGGCGGGACGGCCCGTACCAGGCCAGCTTGGCGCTCGGCGCACCGTACACCTTCGAGCCGGGCGGGGCGACCAAGCGGTCCGCCACCTCGCGCTGCACCAGCACCAGGCCGCGCTGCACCGTCGGCAGCGCCGCCAGCAGTTCGAGCAGGACCGGCACGGCCACGTTGTAGGGCAGGTTGGCCACAAGCGCCACCGGCTGCGGATCAGGCACCGAGCTGACCCGCAGCGCGTCGGCCTCGACCACGGTCAGCGCTGACGCCTGCTCGGGCAGCTGCCGCGCCACCGTGACCGGCAGCTCAGCGGCAAGCCTGGCATCGATCTCGATCGCGGTCACCTGAGCGCCGGCCTCCAGCAGGCCGAGGGTGAGCGAGCCCAGTCCCGGCCCGACTTCGAGCACGGACTCACCCGGTCGGACGGCCGCCTCGCGCACGATCCGGCGGATCGAGTTCGGGTCGTGCATGAAGTTCTGGCCGAGTGTCTTCGTCGGCCGCAGCCCCAGCTGGGCGGCCAGCGCGCGCACTTCGACCGGCCCGAGCAGGCCGGGCGACGACCGCTGGGCCACGTGAACTCCCTTGTCCGGCAGGCAACAACTGGATCGGAAGCGATCGCGGCTAGCTCCTGGCGTTTGCCTGCAGCACGGCCACCGCCCGCACCGTAGCGTAACCGCGCCATTCCAGGGCGCCCGCGGCGGAGTAGCTGTCGAAGTCCACCGACCAGCCGCCGTCGGGCTGCTGCGCGCGGTCGAGCCGGTCCAATTCCGCCTCGATCAGCTCCGCCCGGTACAGCCGGCGAAGCGGGCGCTCCGGCCAGGGTGAGACGTCCAGTGCTCGCAGCGTCTCACCGGCAGCGCCACCGGCCACCGGGAGCAGACCGTCCTCAGGAAGCCAACCACCCAGCCGGGCCAGCAGAGCGTCCGCCGCTGGATCGGCGACCGCGTCCAGCAGCTGCAGGCAGTAGCTGAACTCGATCGCGAACGGCGGCGTTTGGAGCCCGTCGATGGCCTGCAGGCAGTACTCGACCGATCGCCGCAACCAGGGGTGGCCGGCGACGGCGGGCACCCGGAGAGCGCACGCGGTCACGGCCGCGGAGATCTACAGTGATGAGCTGGTCGGGTCCGCGCCGGCCCAGAAGGGCGCCACCCCGGCAGGGCTGGCCACCGGCAGCGCGAACGGCAGCCCGCCGTCGGGGCGGGCGACGCGGTCCAGCCAGTTGCACAGGTGCTCTGCGTGGCGCTGCGCGCCGGGCACCGTTGCGGGCAGCTCGGCCAGCACCTCGAAGGCGTGCAAGGCGCCGGCCGGCTGGCTGGTCTGGTCGCGCAGGTCCGGTTCGATGCCCCAGCCGTAGCCACCGTCGGCATTGCGGTAGCCGGCCAGCGCCGCCAGCATGGCCTCTGCGACGCCCGGGCCGCCCGTGCCGGTCAGCAGAGCGAACCGCAACCGGTCCAGCAGCCGCGCATGCCGGGTCAGGAAGGCCGCGGCGGCATCACGATCCATCGGCTCCGCCCCCCGCGCGCTCCCACAACGACGAATGGTGAGTCTGCCACCACTACGGCGGCACACTCACCATTCGACCGGGGTGAGAGCAGGCGGCTCAGTACCAGTTGGTGGCCTGCGAGTGCGCCCAGGCAGCGCAGGGCGTGCCGTAGACGCCGGAGATGTAGTTCAGCCCCCAGGTGATCTGGGTGGCGGCGTCGGTCTGCCAGTTGGGGCCGGCGGAGGCCATCTTGCTACCCGGCAGCGCCTGCGGGATGCCGTAGGCCCCGGACGGGTTGGCGGCATCGGTGCGCCAGCCACTCTCCTTGTTCCACAGGCTGACCAGGCAGGAGAACTGATCGCTCCCCCAGCCGCGGGCGGCGACCATTTGCTCGGCGATCGCCTGTGCCTGATTGGCAGGGGTCACCGAGGGCTGCTGGGTGCCGACCTTGTCGACCTGGTTCACCGGCGCGGCCACCACGACGCTGGCCACGGGTACCCGGGCGGTCAGCACGCCGTCGACGTAGACCAGCTGGTAGGTGACCCGGCTGGTGCCGTTGTGACCCGGCGACACGGTCGACTCGGTGCCGACCAGGCTGTTCGGATCGCTCTGCTTGGTCACCCCGAACGGCACGCTCACCTGCTGCGTTGCGCTGCCGTAGGCCACCCGATTGATGGTGATGACCTCGCCGTCCCGGATCGTGCTGGTCAGCGGCACCGAGAGCTTGTCGTGGGGGCCGAAGTAGAGGCCGCTGTCGGCGATCGCACGCTGCACAGTCGGGCCCGGGCTGGCGACCTGGAAGACCATGCCGTCGGTGCGGATGGTGATGTGCTTGGGCGAGCTCACCGCGATGTCGGTCGCGCTCGCATCCAGCCGCTTGGACCGGGACACCGATACGCCGGCGGAGTCGCCAAAGCCGAGCTGCGCCAGGGCCTGCTCGACCGTGTCGGCGTTCACCCAGACGTCGCGGGCCACGCCGTTCACGCTCAGGTGCAGCAGGTGCCCCCGGCTGACGACGATCTGCGCGCCGTTGCCGACGTGCGAGGCCAGGTCAGGCGCGACCAGATCGTGCGGGCCGACGCTGACGTGAGCTGCTTTGAGGACGCCCTCGACGCTGCTGGCGGTCGTGTGGACCTTCTGCGACTGGCCGTCGATCTGAAGCGAGACTGACTTTCCCTCATTGGCCCAGGCGGCGGTGCCACCCAGCAGCCCGGCGAGGACGAGCCCGTACAGGCCCAGCTTGATACCGCGATGCAAAACGAAATTCTCCTTGAAGTTCTAGCTTCGGCGGGCAGCCGACGGATCGCGTCGACGTGCCAACCCTGCGTTGAGACTTCTCAGCAGCCGTCCGGCCGGGCACCGTTGCCCGGCCGGACGGATTGCAATCAAGTCGTAACTTACAGCCGCTGACCGCACACTGGCCAGGGGCTGGCGCCACGAGCCGCGTACAGCTTGTTCGCGATCGCGATCTGCTGCTCACGGGTGGCGAGGTCGGCACGCGGGGCGTAGGCACCGCCACCGTTCGACAACCAGGTGCCGTAGTCGAACTGCAGGCCGCCGTAGAAGCCGTTGCCGGTGTTGATCGCCCAGTTGCCGCCGGACTCGCACTGGGCAACTGCATCCCAGTTCAGGCCGGACGTGCTGGCAGGCGGCGTGGCACCGGTGTTACCGCCCCCGCTGCTAGCCGCCGGCGGCGGGGCCGGCTGCTGCTTGGTGCCGTTCTTCTGCACCTGGGTGGTCGGCTGGCTCAGCGTCTTCGAGGCCATGACGATCCGGCCCGACAGCGTGCCGTCGATGTAGACGAGCTGGTAGGTCACCGACTTCGAACCGGGCTGTCCCGGCGTGACCACGCTGTTCGTCCCGACGTACTGGCTCGGGTCGTCCTGGGTCACCGTGGTGTACGGGATCGCCTCGGTCTTGGTCACGGTCACGTACTTGAACCGCGAGATCCGGATGACCTCGTTCTGCTTCACCGGGCTTGCCACCGGAACCGACACCCGGTCGTGCGGGTACAGGTAGATGTGGTTGGCCTTGATGGCATCCAGCACCGTCGGACCCGCGTTCTCGACGACCAGCTTCTTGTGGTCGACCAGGAACGTGATCCGCTTGGGCGAGGAGATGGTCAACGACGTGGGACCGTCGTCGAGCCGCTTGGATCGGGACACCGAGACCAGATTGTCCGAGCCGTAGCCGAGCTGGGCGAGCGCATCGGCCACCGAGTCGGCGTTGACCCAGACATCCCGGGTGGTGCCATCGACGTTCAAATGCAAGAGGTGCCCACGCCGGATGACGATGGTGCCGCCATTGTTGATCTTGGCGTTCTGGTCCGGCGCAACCAGGTCATGTGACCCCACGCTGACCTTGGCGGACTTGAGCACTCCCGAAACATTGCTGGCAGTGGTGTGAACCTGCTGGCTACGTCCGTCGATCTGCAGGGCGATGGTCTTGGCCGAGGGGGCTGACGCCCACGCTGCAGTACCACCGAGAACCCCAGCGATGACGAGGCCGTACAGGCCGGTCTTCACGCTGCGACGCAAGAAATAAACCCCTTAAATATCGCGGCAACAACAAGCCGCACTCGATCGTGTCGTTCTTCTTCGGTCACAGCACGGTAACCATGGGTTCGGACGATGGCCAAACCTGATCTTGAAAATGTTTGGGCAAATCGGTCGTTAGAGGCCGAAAAGCCGGCGCCCGGTGGCCGAAATCGTGTCGCAGACCACCGACTCACTGACCCCCTTACAGTCGGCGAGCGCCCGAACCATGTGAGGGATCAGGTACGGCGCGTTGGCCCGCCCGCGATAGGGGTGCGGGGTCAGGAACGGCGCGTCGGTCTCGACCAGCATCTGCTCCAGCGGGGCGCGCGCGGCTGCCTCGCGCAGCTGTGGCGCGTTGGCGAAGGTGAGCACGCCGGAGAACGACAGGACGTAGCCGCGCCTGGCGCACTCGTCGGCGAACCCGGCATCACCGGAGAATGAGTGGAAGATCACGCCGGCGGGTGGTGCGCCCTGTTCGTCCAGGATGCGTAGCACGTCGGCATGCGCCTCGCGATCGTGGATCATCAGCGGCTTGCCGACCGTCTTAGCCAGCTCGATGTGACGGCGGAAGTGCTCCTGCTGCTCGGCCGGCGTGGTTCGGTCCCAGTAGTAGTCCAGCCCGGTCTCGCCCACCGCCACCACCCGGGGATGGCGCAGCAGCCGCTCCAGCTCGGCGTAGTGCTCGGCCGTCAGCCCACGCACCTCCGTCGGGTGCACCGCGAGCGCGGCATACACCGCCGGGTGCTCGGTGGAGCTGAGCACGGAATGCCACTCACCCACCTCGCAGCCGACGTTGATCATCCGGGTCACGCCGACTGCGGCTGCGCGTGCAACCTGCTCGGCGATGAAGCCAGCCGGTGCCGGGTCCTCGCGGCCGATCAGCCCGGCGCGGTGTGCGATCGCATCGAAGTGGGTGTGCGCGTCGAACACCTCCCCGGCCAGCGGTTGCGGATCCGGCGGCGGCAGCGAACGTTCGGCTTTCTGCCGTGCAGACAAGGGCATTCGGTTACTCCTCGGGCGCCGGATTCGGCCATCCGGTCACTCGGCGGCCGCCTCGAGCCGGGACAGCTCCTGCTCGACCACCGAAGGGTCGAGCTTGGCGATGATCGGGGTCGGCGCGGCCAAGGGCCGTCCCACCTCGATCGGCACGGAGGCCCAGGCGGGCTGCTCGGAGTAGTCCCCGGTGAGCACCGAGTAGGACGGTGAACCGGCCGCGGTGGGCTCGTCCACCTCGACCAGTTCCGGCATCGCCGACCAGCGACCGGTGCCACCCAGGGCCTCGTGCACCTGCCCGGAGATCGTCGGCAAGAAGGGCGTGAGCAGCGTCTTGGCGTCATCGACCACCTGCAGCGTGGTGTGCAGGACGGAGGCCATCCGGTCCGGGTCAGTGTTCTTGAGCTTCCACGGCGCGGTGTCGGACAGGTACTTGTTGGCCTCGCCCACGACCCGCATCGCCTCGGCCAGCGCGGCCTTCTGCCGATTGCGCGAGATCAGCTCACCGACCGTCTCGAACGCGGCCGCCGAGGTGGCCAGCAGCGCCCGGTCGGCGTCCGTCAGCTGGCCGGCCGCCGGGATCGCACCGAGGTTCTTCGCGGTCATGGAGATGGTCCGGTTCACCAGGTTGCCCCAGCCGGCGACCAGCTCGTCGTTGTTGCGGCGGACGAACTCGGCCCAGGTGAAGTCGGTGTCCTGGTTCTCCGGGCCCGCGGCGGTGAGGTAGTAGCGCAGCGCGTCGGCGTGGTACCTCGAGAGCAGGTCACCGACGTAGATCACCACGTTGCGGGAGGAAGAGAACTTGCGGCCCTCCATGGTCAGGAACTCCGAGGAGACCACGTCGTAGGGCCGGTTCAGCGCGCCCAACTCACCGGCAGTGCCGCCCTTGGCGCCGAGGCCGGAGTAGCCGAAGAGCATGGCCGGCCAGATCTCGGCGTGGAAGACGATGTTGTCCTTGCCCATGAAGTAGTAGCCGAGTGCTTCCGGATCTTGCCACCACTGCCGCCAGGCCTGCGGGTCGCCGGTTCGAGAGGCCCACTCGATCGAGGCGGACAGGTAGCCGATGACCGCGTCGAACCACACGTAGATGCGCTTGTCGTTGCGGTCGCGCCAGCCGTCCAGGGGCACCGGAACGCCCCAGTCCAGGTCGCGGGTGATCGCACGGGGCTTGAGGTCCTCGAGCAGGTTCAGCGCGAACTTCTGCACGTTCGGCCGCCAGTGCGACTGGCCGCGCAGCCAGTCCGAGATCACGTCGGCGAAGGCGGGCAGGTCCAGGAAGTACTGCTCGGTCTCGACGAACTTCGGCGTCTCGCCATTGATCCGGGACACCGGGTTGATCAGATCCACCGGGTCCAGCTGGTTACCGCAGTTGTCGCACTGGTCGCCCCGCGCGCTCGGATAGCCGCAGATGGGGCAGGTCCCCTCGATGTAACGATCGGGCAGCGTGCGGCCGGTGGACGGGCTGATCGCCCCGAGTTCGGTGCGGGCGAAGATGTAGCCGTTGTTCAGCAGGCCCAGGAACAGCTCCTGAGTCACCCGGTAGTGGTTCTGCGTGGTGGTGCGGGTGAACAGGTCGTAGCTGAGCCCCAGCGCCTGCAGGTCCCGGGCGATGATCAGGTTGTTGCGATCGGCCAGCTCACGTGGGCTGACTCCCTCGCGCTCGGCCTGCACCTGGATGGGGGTGCCGTGCTCGTCGGTACCCGACACCATCAGCACCTTGTTACCGGCCATCCGCTGGTAGCGGGAGAACACGTCGGAGGGAACGCCGAAGCCCGCCACGTGACCGATGTGCCGCGGACCGTTGGCATACGGCCATGCCACCGCGGTGAGGATGTGCTGAGCAGTCATACGGTGAAGCCTAATGATCGTGGCGACCGACTTGCCGGGCCACCGACCCGCTCCGACCCAGGCTGTGCCCCTACGATCGGGGCGTGACGACCGCAACCCTGCCGAGCGCTGAGGCGGCCCCGGCCGTCCCACCGCCGGAACTGACCGGCCGGCCGCTGCCGGCGGGGTTGCGGACCTGGCAGCCGGGCTCCTGGTGGACCGGTTGGGGCTGGACGTTGCTGGTCACCGCCGTGGCCGGCGTGATCCGGTTCTGGGCGTTGGGGTTCCCACCGGGCAAGAGCTTCGACGAGATCTACTACGCCACCGAGGCGCAGGAGATGCTGCGCTACGGCTACGAGGACAACCGCGGCTACATGTTCATCGTGCATCCGCCACTGGGCAAGTGGCTGATCGCGCTCGGCTCGGCCGTGTTCGGCAACAACTCCCTGGGCTGGCGGGTGGTGCCCGCGCTGGCCGGCACCCTGTGCGTGGCGCTGCTGGCCCGGGTCGCCATGCGGATGTTCCACTCGGTGATCCTCGGGGTGCTGGCCGGCGCGCTGCTGGCCATGGAGGGCATCTCGGTGGTCATCTCCCGGGTGGCCCTGCTCGACATCTTCCTGCAGTTCTTCATCCTGGCCGGCTTCGTCGCGCTGGTGATCGACCGTGACCGGCTGCGGCAACGGCTGGCGGGCCTCTACCTGGCCGGGGTGGATCTCAGCTCGGGGGTACCACCACTCGGGCCGCGGCCGTGGCGGCTGGCCGGCGGCGTGCTGCTCGGCCTCGCCTTCGGGGTGAAGTGGAGCGCGCTGTCGTTCTGGGGCGCGTTCGCGCTGCTGAGCATCCTCTGGGACCGGGGCGCGTTCAAGTCGGCCGGTGTGGAACAGCCCTGGCTCGCGGTGCTCAAGCGCTCGTTCATCCCGTGGGGGTTCTCGCTCGGGGCGTCGCCGGCCGCCGCCTACCTGTTGAGCTGGACGGGCTGGTTCGTCGGCGAGAACTCCTGGAATCGGCATTGGGGCGACACCCATCCCGGCACCGGGCTTTTCCGGTTCCTGCCCTCCGGCCTGCGCAGCCTGCTGGACTATCACCACCAGGCCTACCTGTTTCACACCCACCTCTTCGATCCGCACCCGTACAAGGCGAACCCGTGGTCGTGGCTCATCCTGGGCCGGCCGATCTCGTTCTACGCACCCGCCGACGTGACCGGCTGCGGCGCCGCGAACTGCACCCGCGAGATCCTGTGCATCGGCACGCCGATCATGTACTGGGCCTTCGTGCCGGCGCTGCTCTGGCTGGCCTGGCACTGGGCGACCACCCGCGACTGGCGTGCCGGAGCGGTCTGGATGGCTTTCTTCGCCGGCTGGGGCGTGTGGCTGCAGAATCAGCGACGTACGGGGTTCCTGTTCTACATGACCCCGTTGATGCCCTACCTGATCCTGGGCGTCACGCTGGCCGTCGGGATGCTGCTGAGCCGGACCGCGGCCGAGCGAGCCATGGGCACCGCGCAACTCACATCACATCCCGAGTCCGACGAGGTGCGCTCGGTCGGGATCCGGGAGTGGATCGCGGTGCAGGGCATCTCCCGGCACTACCTGCTCCGGCTGGCGCTGGTGACGCTCTGGCTCGGCGCGGTGGTGGCAGATTTCGTGTGGATGTGGCCGCTGTTCACCGGTGGGATGCTGACCAATGCGCAATGGCATCTGCGCATGTGGTTCCCATCCTGGATCTGACCAACGTCCCTTTCCGGCCGCGGGCGCACAACTATCCTGAATGACGCCGGTCACCATCCGGGCATCAGCCGGGAACCGGGCCGGCACCGCGGTTCGTTGGCGGGGTAAGCACGCTCACTGACACGGGCCCAGCCGGGCCCCTCTCCTGGCGAGGTAGCAATGGCCATGCAGGCAAACATCCCCCGTCCCGGTCTGGATCTGGAATTCCCGCTGTCGCTGGGCGTGTATGACGGCTACCCCCAGGCGCAGAAGGTCGTCGATTACCTGTCCGACAACAACTTCGAGGTGCAGCAGGTGGCCATCGTGGGCACCGAGCTGAAGACCGTGGAGCGCGTGACCGGACGGCTGACGCGCGGCAAGGTCGCCGCGGCCGGAGCGATATCCGGGTTCTGGATGGGCCTGTTCGTGGGCCTGGCCTTCTCACTGTTCGCCAGCGGCAACACCCTCGGCTTCCTGATCAGCACGCCCATCTTCGGGGCCATCTTCGGACTCATCTGGAGCCAGATCGGTTTCACCGCGGTGACGCGCAACGGCACCCGCGACTTCTCCTCGGTCAGCCAGGTGGTGGCGACCAAGTACGAGGTGCTCGTCGAGCACCGCCTCTTCGAGCAGGCCCAGCAGTTGCTCGCCCGGATGCCGACCAGCTGAAACCGGCCGGCTCAGGTCGCGGCCGAGTCGCTGACGACCTCGAAGCCGATCCCGGCAGTGACCAGCCGGTCGATGAGCCGCTGGCCCATCGCCACCGCCATGGTGAGCTGCCCGCGCACCTCGGGCAGGTCCGGATCCAGCGCCAGGCACAGCGCGGCTTCGGCGAACATGGCAGCCGTCGCCCCATAACCGGGGTCGCCGCCGGAAACCTGCGTGACCAGCTGCCGCTGGCCGGCCTCGGCGACGAACCGGACCTGGAACCAGCCACGTTCGCGACGATCGGCCGACGGACCGGTGCCCGGCCGGATCCTGCTGCTCAGCAGCGCACGTGCCGGCGGCAGCAGCGCCGCACCCAGCAGCCCCAGGCCGGCCGCCGCGGCTCCGACCGCGACCGGCAGCTGCCGGAAGCCGGCCCAGTGCCGGTAGCGGAAATCGGGGCCGTACTCGGGCAGGGCCGCTGCGGAGCGCGCCACCACCTGAGCGTCGATGGTGGGTAGCGGCAGCACCCAGCAGCCGGCAATCCGGCGCGGTGCCGCGACGCCGGCATGTACCCGCCGGCCGGTCGCCGCGGGTTCCAGCTGGTGCCGCTGCCGCGCCGCACGCGCCGCCGCGGCGGGTCGGGACAGCACGCCCAGCGCCGAGGCCAGCGTCCCGCCGGAAATCATGCCACCGGCGCGCACCACACCGTCGATCCGAACGGGACCGTCGGCCGCCAGCCGGTGCACGGTGTAGAGAACGCCGAGGTCGTGTGGCACCGAATCGAAGCCGCAGCAGTGCACCAGTCGTGCCCCGCTCTGCACCGCCTGCCGGTGGTAGCGGGCGTACATCAGGTCGACGAACTCCGGCTCACCGGTGAGGTCGAGGTAGTCCGTGCCGGCCCTCGCGCACGCCGCAACCACCGGGTCCCCGTAGCGCAGGTAGGGGCCGACGGTGCTCGCCAGCACCCGCGTGTCACCTGCCAACTCCGTCAGCGCGACCCGATCGTCCGTCGTCACCGGGCAGTCGGCAGGTCCGCCAGCTCCGGACGCAGCGCGGTCAATCGTTGCCGAACCGCCCGAAGCCGAGCCGGGTTGCGCCCGGCGATCGCCCAGCGCAGCTCGGGCGGAGCGTGCAGCGCCAGGTATTCCGCGGTCAGGCCGCCGGTGAAGCCGCTCGCCCCGAGCAGCACCAGATCGAATGTCATTGATCGACCGTATAAATGTTTGGCAACATAACCGACGTTCTCCCGCTCCGCGGCGATCGCGATGATCTGCTCACCCTGGTGGGTCTGTGCCTGATTGCCTGGTTGGCGTGACAGCGCACGGCCGCACCGAGTATCGCCGAACCATCGCAGGATCGAGGAGTTGTGGTGTCTTCATTGGACAACCAGCCGCACTGGGCGGCACCGAGCACCGCAGGCTCCGATCGGCCGGAGGGCTCGGTCGCCGTCGGCGGCCCCGAGCAAGCGACCGCCTCGCCATGGGCGGCGCCGACCCGCCCGTTCGGCTCATCGCAGTTCTACGGACCAAACCCGCCCAGGCCTGACGGCTTCTACGCACCGCCGGCGGTCCGGACACCCCGCCGCGGCCGGCGGCGGCTGGTCGTCGCAGGTGCGCTGGTGCTCATCCTGCTCGTCGCCGGGGGCGCCGTGGGGGGCTATCAGTACCTGAATCGGACGCCGTCGCTCAACTACCAGGGACACAAGGTGGACGCGCCGCTGGCCGCGCTCAAGCAGGCGGAGGCGGGTGTCTACAGCCTGACGCAGCACCAGATCGTCAACCGCGGCGCGGACAGCAAGTGTTACTACGCGGTGCCCGCCACCGGCAGCAAGCAGCACCGCTGGGATGTCAGCGACGGCATCTACTGCGGGCCGGTCGCGCTGCTGGACAGCGATCCCGGCAGCGACCTGCTGCACTTCTCGCTCACCGCCACGCCGACCGGCTCGCACGTCTCGCTCAAGGTCGACGCGGCCAGCCCCGACTCCACGCAGACCGGGCCCTTTCCGAGCGGCGATCAGCTGGTTCGGCCCGGTAGCGGCGCCCGGCATTCCCGGCTCGCTCCGGTGACCACTCCGACGGCGCCGCCGGGACCGGCCGACGCGTTCCTGTCCGAGGCCAAGATCGGCAAGGCCAAGGAATTGATCAGCGCCGTCCTCTACGACAACCGCTCGGCGATGTACGGAACGGACGGTGGCATCAGCCTCGACAGCCTGATGGACATCCCGTACTACGGCAGCGGCGAGGACGCCCGCTCGGCCGCGCCCGGGCAGCGGCTGATCGCTTTCGAGTTCACCTACGACGGCGGCGGCGTCGACCAGCTGGGCAAGCTCGACCTAGGAGTGTCCGTGGACGGTGCGAGCCCCCGAGACATCCCGCAGGTCACCGAGACCACCAACTACAAGGTGATCTCGGTGCCCACGTCCGCCAAGACGGTGGACCTGGTGCTGAACTCCGGCGGTGTCCGGCAGACCCTGTCGCTGATCGACGGCAAGCGCGGCCACGACAACGTTCAGGTACTGACCCGCACCCACTACTACCAGGACCTGAACGCCAGCCAGAACCTCACGATGAACCTGAGCCAGGGCGGCGACACCGGCAGCACCGCCGTCAAGCTGACCCTGAACGCCGCCTACCTGGACTACTTCGTCAAGGGCACCGGCGGCACGTACTTCTCGCCGAACGACCCGACGAAGGCCTGGTTGCACATCGATCTGACCTACACCGCGGACGTCGACCCCGGCGCCAAGTACGGCGTGCTGCCCTCACCCCTGATGGAACTCAGGGATGCGCGCGGGCAGATCATCCAGGAGAAGAACTACTCGACCGACGGGGGCGCGTTCTACGCCTTCCAGGTACCGGCGAATTTCACTGGCGGCACGCTGCTGTTCGGCGATGGACCGAAGACCTTCGACGATGGCCTGAGCGAGGCCTTCACCTCGAAGTTCCAGATTCCGTTGTCATTCCCGGCCGGCTGATCCGCCGGTGCCCGCATGCCGGCCAGCGGCGTGCGGGCGCTGGCCGGCGTCCTGACCGCGGGGGCCGGAGTTAGTTGATGCAGCCGGCCTGTGCCGCGTTGATGGTGGTGGTGCCGTCCGGGCTGGACGACGCCGGCGAACCGGAGGACGTCGCCGCCGAGGACGAACCACCTGCCGGCGGCTGGACCGGCATCAGGGACTTGACCTGAATGCCGTTGTTGCCGAGGACCAGCGTCACCGACTGCACATCGCTGGCCTGTGTGAGCACCGCACCCGGAACCGCTGCGGCCACCGCCTTGGCCGCCGACTCGTCGCCCTTCGGGTACTTGATGAGCGTCTTGGCCTCGACATCCGAGGTCGGCGCGGGCACCACCGTCTTGAAGCCGAGTTTCTGTAGCGCGGCCGCGTTCGTCTGCTCCAGGCCGTTACCGCTGGTGTCGTTGACCACCGTCACTGTGACCGTGCTCGGATCGGCCGGCTTGGCCTTGGCCAGCGCGTCAGCGCTCGGGCTGCCGATCAGCCGGTTCACGAAGTCCGGGATCGCCGCGGTGTTCAGCTCGATCACGTCACCGACCGGCGAGTTCGGGTTGTCCCCGGCGATCGGGATGGTGGTGAAGGTGACGTTGCCGGCGCTCAGGTTCTGCATCTGCTGGGCCAGCTTCAGCGGGTCCAGGCTCTCGTCCATGGTCAGCGACGAGGTGATCGCCTTGAGCAGGTTCTGCAGCTTCAGCGGGTTGAGCAGCGTGCCACTGGAGGTGAGCTTGCGGAACACCGCGGACAGGAAGTACTGCTGGCGCTTGATCCGGTCCAGGTCACCACCAGGCAGGCCGTGCCGCTGGCGGACGAATGCCAGTGCCTGCAGGCCCTTGATGGTGTTGTTGCCGGCATGCAGGTTGATGCCGGAGTAGTCGGGCACCCACTGGTTGCCCTCCCACCCGGAGTCGTAGCCGGTGCCCATCTGGCCGACGTACTTGGCCGGACCCATCGCCTGGTTCAGGCACACCGTCACCCCGCCGATGGCGTTGGAGATGCGGTAGAAGCCGAGCAGATCGACCTGCACGAAATGGTCGATCGAGAGGCCCGTGAGGTTCTCGATGGTGGCCTTGAGCAGCTGCGCACCGCCGGCCTTCTTCTGGTCGATCGTGCCCTTGGTGTCGTTCACACCGTCCGGATAGGCCGAGTTGAGCTTGTTCTTGCCGTGGCCGGGGATGTCGACGTAGGAATCCCGGGGGAAGGAGATGACGGTGGCCTTGCTGCCGTCGGCCGGCACGTGCAGCAGCATCATCGTGTCGGTGTTGTAGGAGCCGCCGTCTCGGGTGGTGCCCAGCTGCGCCAGTTCGGCGTCGGTCGCGCTGTCCCGGTCGTCGTTACCGACGATGAGGATGTTCTGCGCGCTGCCGTCGATGTTCTTGGAAGCCGCAGCGGTATGACCGCCGATGTCGACCCGCTTGATGCTGCCGGTGAAGTTGCGGTACGTCGCCCAGGCCCATCCGCTGCCGAGCACCACGGCCAGCGACAGCGCCGCTGCCAGCACCTTGACCCCGAGCAATGCGCCACGGGCGGTGCCGTTGCCACGCCGGGCTCGTTCGGCGGCGCGCCGCCCACTGCGCCCGCGCGGGTCGAGCTCCGGCGGCAGGGTCGTGTATTCCCGATACTCAGGCTCGCGCTGCGTCGGCCGGCTGGTGCGCGGGCCACGACCGCGCCTCGGGTCGAGGTGCGGCGGCAGGTCTCCCGAGCCGCCGCGGCGGCTGTTCGAGTCGGAATTCACGGGCCCGATTCTACTGGCCCGTCCGGCTCCGGCCGCCGCAAGCGCTAAGGGAGGGCTAAGAGTATCGGGCAGCTATGCCCGGTCAGTCCTGGTTTCCGAGCGCGGCGCCGACCTGCAGCTCGTCCTCGCGCTCCACCCGGTCCAGCTCGGACAATTCGGGCTGCTCGATCTCACCGCGATCGGCGCGGTCGAGCGCCCCGTGCACGGAACTCAGCACGACGGCCGCCAACACCACGGTGATTGCGGCCAGCACGAACGGGACGTGCGCGTTGTAGTGCTCGACCAGCTTGCCCGCCACGAACGGGGCGAGGCCGCCGCCGATGAAGCGGACGAAACCGTAGGTAGCCGAGGCGACGGGCCGCTCGACCGGCGCGATCGACATGACCGCCGTGGTGACCAGGGTGTTGTTCACGCCGATGAAGGCGCCGGCAACGATCACCGCACCGATCACGACCTGGCGGTTGTCCGGGAACAACCCGATCAACAGCAGATCCAGGCCCATCAACACGAAGTTGCCGTACAGGGTGCGGGGCGTGCCGAACCGTGCCTTGAGCCAGGGCGCGCCCCAGATGGCGAAGATGGCAACCAGGACGCCCCAGCCACAGAACACCAGGCCCAGCTTGGGCGGGCTGGCGATGCGCATCAGGAACGGCGAGTAGCCGAGCATGGTGAAGAACGCCCAGTTGTACAGCAGGCCGACCAGGCTGGTGGTGGCAAGGGATCGGTGCCGCAGTGCCTTCAGCGGCTCGGACAGCCTGGTGCGCCGGGCCGGCTTCGGGGTGGCCGGCAGCAGTATCAGCGTGGCGATCAGGGCTATGGCCATCAGCACGGACACGCCGTAGAACGGGCCGCGCCAGGAGATGCCGCCCAGCTCACCGCCGAGCAGCGGGCCGAGCGCGATGCCCACTCCGAGCGCCGTCTCGTACAGGATGATCGCGCCGGCGAACCCGCCACTGGCCGAACTGACGATGACGGCCAAAGAGGTCGCGATGAACAGCGCGTTGCCCAGTCCCCAGCCGGCCCGGAAGCCGACGATGCCGCTGATCGAATTGGAGGATCCGGCCAGGAACGCGAAGATGACGATGAGCACCAGACCGCTGATCAGGGTGCGTTTGGCACCGATCGCACTGGACACCCAGCCGGTGATGAGCATCGCGATCGCGGTCACCACCAGGTAGCTGGTGAACAGCAGCTCGACATCGCTGGGCGAGGCATGCAGCTTGTCCCGCAGCGAGGCCAGGATCGGATCGACCAGACCGATACCCATGAACGAGATGACGCAGGCCAGCGCGACCGCCCAGACAGCTTTCGGCTGCCGGAACGGACTGCCGGTATCAGTGGTGTTGGTAGCACCGTGACTCATGAATCGCTTCCTTTACTGGGGGTGCGGCACAGTTCTCGCAGCGCGTCCAGCGCCTCGGCGAGCGCGCGCCGGTGTTGTGGTGACAAGCGCTGCAGGTCAGCCTGGATGGCGGCTGTCCGCTGCGCGTGCCGCTCGCTGAGCACACGCCGGCCGGCCTGGGTGATTCGCACCAGCGTGGCGCGGCCGTCCGTCGGATCGGCCACCTTGGCGGCCATGCCGTCGGCCACCAACCGGTTCACCAGCGTGGTCATCGCAGGCTGGCTGACACCCTCGCTCACAGCGAGGTCGGAGATGCGACGCGGGCCGGTCAGGTTGAGCGTGTCGAGCGTGGTGATGCTGGTGGCGCTCAGATGGGTCGGGCTCCTGCGACGGGCCCACTGCAGCATGAGGTCGATGGTGTCGGCGATCGCCAGCTCATCGACTGCGGTCGTCGCGGTCTCGGGCACGTCCCAAGTATATCGACGATTTATATAAATGACTAATGCAGTTGCCAGGCGCTGGTCTTGGCGGACATGCTCACTGCTGGTTCAGCGGGATGTCGGGGTTCGTCAGCAGACGTTGATCGATGACGGTTCCCTTACGGATCAGCGCCTTGACCGCGTCCGCGACATCCCAGACGTTGACGTTCATGCCGGCGACGACGCGACCACCGGCGAGCCAGAACGCGACGAACTCATGCGCGGCCAGGTCGCCGCGGTAGACCACTTCGTCGTAGCCGCCGGGCTCGAGATGACCGACGAACTCCATGCCGAGGTCGTACTGGTCGCTGTAGAAGTACGGCAGCTCGTCGTAGCTGGTCGCCTCCCCTCGCATGGTGCGCGCGGCCACGGCCGGTTGCTTCAACGCGGTCGCCCAGTGCTCCACCCGGATGCGCTTGTTGTAGAACGGGTGCATCGCATTTGCCACGTCCCCGCAGGCGACGATGTCTGGATCGGCGGTGAGTAGCGCGGAGTTGACCAGGATGCCGTCGTCCACGGCCAGGCCGGCCGACTGAGCCAGCTCCACGTTCGGCTGCGCACCGATCGCCACCAGAACCGCATCGGTGACGATGCTGCTGCCGTCAGCCAGTTCGGCCGAGGTCACCCGGTCGCCGTCGACCTCGAAGCGTTCCAGGCTCGCGCCGAAACGGAAGTCCACACCGTGGCTGCGATGCAGCTGGGCATACACCTGCGCCAGCTCGCGGCCGAGGACCGGCAACAACGGCAGCTCCGCGGACTCGACCACCGTGACAGCAACGCCTGCCTTGCGGGCGGCCGCGCTCACCTCCAGGCCGATCCAGCCCGCGCCGACGACGAGAAGCCGCTCGATCCGGCTGAACAGCTCCTGCAGCCGCTCGGCGTCGGCGATGGTGCGCAATTGGTAGACGTTGGCCGCATCGGCACCGGTCACCGGCAACGGGCGCGGCCGGGAACCGGTGGCCAGCAGCAGCTTGCGGTAGCCGAGGCTGGAGCCGTCGGACAGCTGCAGCTGCCGGGCGTTGCGGTCGATGGCGCTCGCCTCGATGCCGGTGCGCAGGTCGAGGTGATGATCGGCGTACCACTGCCCGTCGTGCACGAAGAGGCTGTCCCGCTCGGCGGACCCGACCAGGAAGTCCTTGCTCAGTCCCGGGCGCTCGTACGGCAGGTGCTGCTCGGCGGCGACCAGGATCAACGGGCCGTCGTAGCCCTGTTCGCGCAACGCCTCTGCGGCCTTCGCGCCCGCAAGTCCGCCGCCGACGATGACGAAGCCGTCCGATTCACTCATGCACTCATCCTGCTGGCTGGACGCCGCCACCCGCAACGGACCGATCCACCCGGTACCGCATCGCCAGGAACGGGCCGACGGGCTCGGAGCTGACCAGCCGCAGCGGCGGAGTGCTGATGCGGCGCGGCAGCAGCGGCGCGCCGGCGCCGAGGGTGACCGGCGCGACGGTGAGCAGCAGCTCGTCGAGCAGGCCTGCGTCGTGGAACTGGCCGACCAGATCGCCACCGCCGACCAGCCAGAGGTTGCGCCCGCCCGCGGCTGCCGTCATCTCCGCGTGCACCGGCGTGACCGGTCCGGACACGAAGCGCAGGTCCGCACCCGGGATCGCCGGTAGCGAGCGGTGACTGAATACCCAGGTCGGCTGCTGGTACGGCCAGCCGCCACTGGCCGGCCCGTCACCGGCGGACCCGGCCCCAGGCCCAGGGTCGGCGGCCGCGAGATGCGCCCGCACCCACTCGTACGTGGTCGCACCCATCGCCAGCGCACCGACATCGGCGATGAATCGCTCGTAGCGGAAGGGAGAATCGGGATCGGCGGGGGCAGCGTCGGGCTCGCCGTCGAACTGGAAGAGCCAGTCCAGACTGTTGCGCTCATCTGCGATGAACCCGTCCAGGCTGGTCGCGGTGTAGTACTGCGTCAGGGGCATGCCCAGGAGTGTGACAGCGGCCACTGACAGCGTCGGGCTCCGGCGCTGGTGAGGACATTGGCCTCTGCCGTCAGCCCGCCGGCCTGCGGGATGGTGCTGGAGAGTCGGTTCACCCGAACCGGCCCCTGGGGCGGGACAGGCGGCCACCATGAGGAGACAGCCGGGCGTCAATCGGCACGGCCTGCCGATGCGGACGCGGCGCGGACAGCTACTGCTGGTGGCCTGCACCGCAGTCCTCGCGGTGCTGATGACCTTGCTGGTTACCGGCTGGTGGCACGCCCGGCAGCGTCCCGTGCCCGCCTTTGCATCGCTGGCAGCGAATCCGGATATGAACCTGCACGGCACGGTGGCCTACTTCTCGGCCGGCTCCGGCTGTGTGCGGATCATCGCCGCTTCCGGCGCGGCCAGCCGCGATGTGTTGTGCTTGAGCAAGCAGGATGTCGCAGTCCGCCCGGACGAGGGTGTGAAGCCGGCCGGGCCACAGCTGGTGTGGCGAGCAGACGGCCGGCTGGACGTGACCATGTTCAGGTGGCGCGCCGCGTCCGGGCCGCCGGTGTACGAAGCCGGGTGGCAGAAGCTGATCGATGCGCGCACCGGACAGGTCAGCGAGATCACGGCCGGTGTACCCACCGTTCCGGTTTCAGAGGGCGGACCGACGCTGACTCCCGACGGCCGGCGCGTCAGCTTCACTTTCGACCCGGCCACTGGCCGGGCAACCGTGCTCCTCAGCAGTGATGCTGGCTCGAGGACCCTGCTGTCGGTGCACGGACCGGGCGAGTACACCTACCGGTTCGGTCCGGTGTTCTGGGCACCGAACTGGCAATGGATCGCAGCCAGTGACGATGACCGGATTCTGATCATCACCCCCGGGCCACCCGCGCAGACGCGCGTGCTGGCGACGGGCACGAGCGAAGGGGCCGGCGGCGGCACCGCCGGTCCCGCCTTCGCGGTCAGTTCGGCGGACCTACTGGATGGTGCCGGCTGATGTGCAGATCCAGGAAAGGAGCACTGCCATGATGGTGCGCTTCGACCGCACAACCCCCGTCCGCGCGCCACTTGCCCATCAGTTGCCGGACGGCCGCGTGAGCGGCAAGGCGCGGGCGCGGCCAGCCGTGCAGCTTCGAGGCGTGACCAAATTTTTCGGCAGCACCCGGGCACTGGCCGATGTCGACATCACGATCGACTCGGGCGAGGTGTTCGGCTACCTCGGCCCGAACGGTGCGGGCAAGAGCACCACTCTGCGGCTGATCATGGGGCTCATCCGGCCTACGCGCGGCAGCGCGGAGGTCCTCGGCCTCGACTGCTGGCGGCAGGCGGCCGCCGCGCAGCAGCTGATCGGTTACGTTCCGGGGGAACCTGCGCTGTACCGCAAGCTCACCGGGCAACAGCACATCGAGTATCTCAGCGCGTTGCGCCGAATTGCCTGTCTCCCCCGTGCCGAGCAGCTGGCTCGGCGGCTGGATCTGGACCTCTCCCGCCGCGCGGAAGCGTTGTCCAAGGGAAACAAACAGAAGCTTGCGATCGTCTTGGCCATGATGCACGACCCTCGGCTGCTCGTGCTGGACGAGCCCTCGACCGGGCTCGATCCGTTCGCACGGGACGCGCTGCTCGGCCTGATCCGAAGTCACGCCGAGCACGGAGGCACCGTGCTGCTGTCCTCGCACGTGCTGGATGAGGTCCAACGCATCGCCGACCGGGTCGGAATTGTCCGGGCCGGCAGGCTCATCGCCGCGGAGCGTCTCGGTGAGTTGCGGGCGACTTCGCTGCACCATGTGAACGCCCGGCTCGGCGAGCCGGTCGACCCCGCGGAGTTCACCGGAATCGGAGGCATCCTGGACGTGTGGATCTCCGGCGTGGAGGTTCGGATGAAGGCCCCGCAGGCCTCCCTCGACGCCGTGCTCGGCCGCCTTATCCGGCATCGGATCGAGGACCTCTCGTGTACTGAGGCCGACCTCGAGGAGACGTTTCGAACCTTCTACGGAGGCACCGATGACCATGTTGAGCGGCATCAGCCGTAAGACACTGCGAGATCAACGCTTTGGCTTGCTGGGTTGGGCGGCCGGGCTGATCCTGCTGATAGCCATGTACGTCGCGATGTGGCCGAGCATCCGGGATCAGCCCTCGATGCGAACGCTGCTGGATCAGATGCCAGAGGCACTGCGCGGGCTCTTTTCGGCAGGCGGTGCGGATCTGTCCACCCCGACGGGATACGTGCAGGTCGAGTTGCTGGCCTTCATGGGACCGATGCTGCTGCTGATCTATGCGATCACCACAGGGGCAGCGGCGATTGCGGGCGAGGAGGAGCACCGCACGGCGGATCTCTTGCTGACCTGCGGGGTCAGGCGCAGCGACGTCGTCCTGCACAAAGCTGCTGCACTAGCAGCCGGGGTAACGGCACTGGCGCTGGTCACCGGGGCGGCGCTGGTGGCCGAGGGTGCCCTGGTCGGCATGCACCTTCCGGCGGGCAGGGTAGCCGCGGCCATGCTGCATCTGGCCCTGCTCGCGCTCGTGTTCGGCTCTCTGGCGTTGGCGATCGGCGCTACATTCGGCCACGCAGGAGCCAGCCGCGCCATCCCAGCAGCAGTGGCAGTGCTGGCTTACGTAGTGAACGGTCTGGGGCAGGTGATCGGGTGGCTGCGTCCGGTGCGCAAGCTTTCTCCCTTCTACCAGTACCTCGGGCACGACCCGCTGCGCACCGGGGTCTCGGTTGCGGCGCTGCTCGTGGCCGGCGTTACCGTCGCTGCGCTGCTGGGGGTCGCAATGCTCGGCGTGCGCCGCCGGGACTTCAGCGCCCAGTAGTGTGGGCATCTGGCCGGCGAGTCAGGCGTACTCGCCGTCCAGCGCGTCCTCCTCATGGGCGGCCTCGGCAACGGTGTCCTCGATGTGCTCCTCGACGCGGTGCTTGGGCAGCCGGACGAGCAGGGCGAGCCAGTAGACCAGCGCACTGAGCGCCAGCAGCACCAGAAAGCCCCAACCGAAGCTGATCAGGCCGGTGTTGCCTGCGCCCTTGCTGTGCTCGGGGAAATCGCCGAGGTAGCTGACCAGGCACAAGCCACCCAGCCACGGCAGCGACCAGGTCGCGCCGGCACGCAGGTCGAGGTTGCCGGTGTCTATCGAGCCGGTGACGTGGAACAGCGCGAGCACCACGAACCCGAGCGCCACCGCCACGAACAGCTTCCAGTTCGTGTCCCAGCCCGCCCAGTACACGATCAGGTTCGAGCAGTAGAAGGCGAGGAACGGGATGACGTCCCCGAACGGCACCCGGAAGGTGCGGGGGTGGACGGGGATCTCGCGCCGCATGGCGGCAAGCACGATGGGTCCGGAGCCGAATGACAGCACGGTGGCCGAGGTGATGAAGCCGACCAGCTTCTGCCAGCC
>DATAKO010000012.1:0-6481 GCA_036261575.1 Jatrophihabitans sp. | reverse complement strand
CGACGTGCGCGCCGTGCCGGTCGGCTATCCCCCCGACCAGGGCGGCACCGGCACCGTAACCGACCGACAGCCCGGTGCCGATCCAGGCCAGCCCCTCGGTCAGCGAGGCCACCGGCACGATGGCATCCACCAGGCCGAAGCCGCCGATCAGCGTCGGGGCGATGCCCAGTCCTACGAAGAAGGTGCAGACCGCCAACTGCGCCGGGGTGCGAGCAAGCAGGTAGAGCAGCGGTAGCACGCCGAAGGCCACCGCACACGACACGTACCGGTGCAGCAGCGGCGCCCGCCAGTGCCGCGCCCCGTAGACGATGCCGGCAACTGCGCTGCCGCCGGCGAAGCAGGCCACCACCCAGCCGGCGCTGGCACGCTGGCCGTGCTGGCCGCAGAAGGCGACCATCACGACCTCGGCGCTGCCGAAGACCGCGCCCATGAAGACCATGGCGCCGGTGATGAGCAGCATGCCCCTACTGCGCAAGGCGAACTGGTGCGTTTCGTGCCGGGCATTGACCGGCGGCTCGGTGCCGCGCTGGCTCGCCAGCCAGCCCGAACCACCCAGCACCAGGGCAACCGCCAGGCTCAACGTGACCACCGCCGGCGCGTGCGTGGCCAGCAGCGTCGCGACCAGCGGCCCGACGACGAATACCGTTTCGTCCAGAACCGATTCGACCGAATAAGCGGTGGCTCGCGGGCCGTCCTGCCCGGCCCAGACGAAGGACCAGCGGGCCCGCACCAGGGCGCCGATGTTGAGCAGCGTGATGCCCATCAGCACGGCCGGCGGCAGCAGGGTCCACAACGGCGTGCGGGCGAGGACGAGGGCGGCGAACACCGCGGCGATCACCAGGTGCGCGATCGCGCACCAGCGCAGCATCCGGTGCTGGCCGTAGCGATCGACGAGCACCCCGGCGATCGGGCCGCTGATGGCGCCGCCGACCACGTAGCAGCCGGTCACCACGCCGGCGAAGCCGTAGGCGTGCGCGCGGGCCGAGACGATGAGCACCAGCCCGATCGGGTAGATCGCGATGGGAAGGCGGGCGATCAAGCCGGCCGCGGAGAAGGCGGCAGCACCCGAGGTCGCGTACGCCGCCCGGTACCGCGTGAGCACTGATCCTCCGCTTCGATTTCGAAGTTCTGGCGATCAGAGTCTAGAAGCCCAGTCGATCCAGTTTCTTCGGGTCTCGCTGCCACTCGCCGAGCACCGAGATGTGCAGTTTCAGGTTCACCCGGCGCTGCAGCAGCTCCTCGATACCGCGCCGGGCGTCGATGCCGATCCGCTTGATCCGCTCGCCGCCACGGCCGAGCAGGATGGGCTTCTGGCTCGACCGTTCCAGGTGCAGGGTCGCGTAGATGTCGATGAGCTCGGAGTCCGGCCGGGGCAGCATCTCGGTCACCGTCACCGCGATCGAATGCGGCAGCTCGTCGCGCACGTCAGCCAATGCGGCCTCGCGGATCAGCTCGGCGATGCGGGCCTCGTCGTCCTCGTCGGTGGCCGCATCGCCGGGATACAGCTGCGGACCTTCGGGCAGTTGCCTGATCAGCAGGTGGGCGAGCAGGTCGACCTGATCGCCGGCAGCGGCCGAAACCGGTACGAGCTCGGCGAACTCGCGCAGCTGACTTGCCGCCAGCAGCTGTTCGGCCACCCGGGCCTTGCCCGCGATGTCGGTCTTGGTCACGATGCCGACCACCGGGGCCCGGAACTGCGCCAGCTCCTGCGCGATGTAGCGATCACCCGGGCCGATCTTCTCGTTGGCTGGCAAGCAGAAACCGATCACGTCGACGTCGGCCAGGGTGTTCTTGACGACGTCGTTGAGCCGCTCCCCCAGCAGTGTCCGAGGCCGGTGCAGTCCAGGCGTGTCGACTATGACGAGCTGCCCGTCTTCCCGGGTCAGCACCCCGCGCACCGCCCGGCGGGTGGTCTGCGGCTTGTCGCTGGTGATCACGATCTTGCTGCCGACCAGGGCGTTGGTGAGGGTGGACTTGCCCGCGTTGGGCCGCCCGACGAACGCGCAGAAGCCGGAGCGGAAGGTCATGCGGTCATCCTCCCACCCCGGCTCAGCATCCTGGGCGCCGGTCAGACCGGCTCCAGCTCACGCCCGTCCGGCGCCAGCTCGGCCAGCAGCCTCTCGCCCTCCACGTCCACATTCGGCAACGCCCGATCCAGCCACCGCGGCAGCCACCAGGCCGCACGGCCGACCAGGGACATCACCGCGGGCACGATGGTCATCCGAACCACGAACGCGTCCACCAGCACGCCGAAGGCGAGCGCGAACCCGACCGACTTGATGATGTCGTCGCTGGCGAAGATGAACCCGGCGAACACCGAGGTCATGATGATCGCCGCGGCCGTCACCACCCGGGCGCCGTGGCCGAAGCCGGAGCGCACCGCCTCGTCAGCGGAGTCGCCGTGCACGAAATCCTCACGCATCCGCGAGACCAGGAATACCTCATAGTCCATGGCGAGTCCGAACAGGATGGCGATCACGATGATCGGCAGGAAGCTGACGATCGGCGCCGTCTGGGCGACGCCGAACAGGCCGGCCAGCCAGCCCCGTTGGTAGACGGCGACCAGCGCGCCGAAGGTCGAGCCGATGGTGAGCAGGAACCCGAGGGTCGCCTTCACCGGCACCAGGATGGAGCGGAAGACCAGTAGCAGCAGGATCAAGGCCAGCCCGATGACCACCACCAGGTACACCGGCAGCGCGCTGGTCAGCCGGTTCGAGACGTCGATCTGCAGCGCGGTGGCACCGGTGACGTAGAGCCGGCTCCGATGCTGGGCCTGCAGCTGTGGCGCCAGCGCGCGGATCCGGGACACCAGCTTGGTGGTCTGCTCGCTGGACGGCCCGCTCTTGGGCACCACCGGCAGCAGCACCGTGTCGCCGGCGCGGTTGGGGACCGGCCGCTGGACGGCCAGCACGTCCGGCAGCGCGCTGATCTGCGTGGAGAGCGCGCCGGCGGCAGCCACCGTGCCGCCGGCCGGGCCGGTCAATACCACGGTCAACGGCCCGTTCACCCCAGGACCGAAGCCTTTCGCAATAAGGTCATATGCCTGCCGTTGCGGTGAGCCGGGCGCCGCCGTGCCGTTGTCCGGCAGGGCGGTGCGCATGCTCGTCACCGGGATCGCGATCAGCCCTAGCGCCAGCACCGAGATGAGCACCGCCGGCCACCTGCGCCGGGTGACGACGGCGACCCAGCGCCGGCCCAGGCTGGGGCGAGCGCCGGCGGCATCCTCGTCGTGGTCGGGCCGACGCACGCCCGGGATGCGACCGCTGACGATCTTGCGACCGGCGAAGCCCAGGATGGCAGGCAGCAGCGTGAGCGCGATAAGCACCGCCACCGCGACGGTGCCGGCAGCGGCCAACCCCATCACCGTGAGGAACGGAATGCCGACCACGGACAGCCCGGCGAGGGCGATCAGCACGGTCAGTCCGGCGAACACTACCGCGGAGCCTGCGGTGCCGGCAGCACGGCCGATCGCCTCCTCCGGCTCGATGCCGGAGATCAGCTCGTGCCGATAACGGGAAATGATGAACAGTGCGTAGTCGATGCCAACCGCGAGCCCGAGCATCAGTGCCAGGATCGGGGCGGTCGAGGACAGCTCCACCCAGTGGCTGATGCCGAACAGGCCGGCAAGCCCGACGCCGACCCCGATCAGCGCGGTGAGCAGCGGCAGGCCGGCCGCGATCAGCGACCCGAACGTGATCGCCAAGACCACCGCGCCGACCACGACGCCGATCAGCTCGGTGGAACCCGGCCCGTTGTTGGGGACCACGGCATCACCTCCCACGACCACCGTCAGACCGGCCGAGCGGGCGGCTTGCGGGGCGGCCACCAGCGCGTCCCGCTGCGCGGCGGTGAGCTGGCTCGGTTGCACCGGGTAGGACACCGTGGACAGCGCGATGGTCCGATCCGCAGACACGGCACCGCTCTTGAACGGGTCACTGGCACCGCTGACGCCCTCGAGTGTGCCCAGCCGGGTGACAGCGTTCTCGATCGCCGCCTGCTGCTGCGCGCCGGTCACTTCTTTCCCCGACGGGGCCTGGAACACCACGAGCGCCTGCGCCCCGTTAGCCGATGCGCCGGGGAACTTGGTGCTGAGCAGGTCGATCGCCCGCTGGGCCTCCACCCCCGGAATGGTGAACTTGTCGCTGGTGGGCTTGCTCAGCGTGGCCGCGCCGACGCCGAGCAGGACCAGCAGCAGCAGCCAGGCCGCCAGCACCACCCGACGGTGCCGGAACGACGCCTTGGCCAGGCGGTACAGGTAACGAGCCATCAGAACTCCGTGTGCAGGATGGGATGAACGCCGCAGGCGCGGGATCGGTGGGGACGGCCGGTCAGCCGGGACGGTAGGTCAGCGCGGGTTTGACCAGCACCTCGATGTGCTCGGCCAATGGCGGCGGCTGCCCGGGCGAGATGAGCGCGGCGAACAGCAGGCATTCGACGATGCTCTCGGCAAGGCGCCGGAACAGCCTGGGATCGCTTTCGATCTCGCCACGTGCAACCGCTCGGGTGAAGATGGCACTGAGCTGGTCGAGACCGGGTTCCAGCATCTGACGTCGCACCACGTCGCCGAACTCGACATCCACCACGGCAGCCCGCAGCAGACCGAACATCATGTCCAGGTCCGCCTGGTTCTTCCGCTGGCGCTGCCGGTGCGGCCGCTGGCCCAGCTGCGTCAGGTCGCCCTCGAGGGACTCCGTCGGCACGAACGGGTCCATCGCCGGCTGATGGTCCTCCAGAGCGGCGACCACCATGCCGGGCTTGTCCGGCCACAACCGGTAGAGCGTCGCCTTGCTGGTGTGCGCTCGGCCGGCGACCGCGTCGTAGGTCAGCCTCTCGTAGCCCACCTCGCGGATCAGCTCGATGACCGCGGAGAGCACCTCGGTGCGTCGCTCGGGCGTCATTCGCGGCCGGCTGGGGGTGGTCACCCGTCCACTGTACGAAACAGTTTCGTACCCTGGAACCACGCTCAGCCGGCTGCCAGATGCGGGAATCACCATCAACC
Organism: Jatrophihabitans sp.; assembly: GCA_036261575.1. Classification (GTDB taxonomy): domain Bacteria; phylum Actinomycetota; class Actinomycetes; order Mycobacteriales; family Jatrophihabitantaceae; genus Jatrophihabitans_A. The sequence continues at coordinate 1,482 of DATAKO010000012.1, read as the reverse complement.
CGCACACTGTGTACATGATCAGATACGCCGTGTTAGCGACTGCGGCGGTGGTGCTGCCGCTGGCCACCGCGCTCCCCAGCCAACCGTCCGCCGCGGCTGCCGCCGTGGCCAGCGCCCCGACCGCCGCTCCTGCCGTGCACGACACCGCGCCCGCCGTAGGCGTGGCAGCTGCCACGGCGTCCGCCGGCTACGCCGACTGGCCGAGCTACCACGGCGGGAACACCCGCTCCGGGTACGCGATCACGGCCAAGCATGTGTCGGTGACGCCCAAGCAGGTGTGGTCGATCCCGCTCGACGGCGCGGTCTACGCCCAGCCGATCATCGTCGACCACGGCGTCGTGATCGCGGCGACCGAGAACAACTCGGTCTACCGGCTGTCGGGAAACTCGGTTGTGTGGCGGCGCAATCTGGGCGCGCCGGTACCCCGATCGCAGTTGCCCTGCGGCGACATCGACCCGACGGGCATCACCGGCACGCCGGCTTACGACGCTGCCACCAACACCGTCGTCGTGGTCTCCCTGCTCGGCTCGCCCGTCCGGCACGTGGCCACCGGCCTGGACCCGGTCAGCGGCGCGGTGAAGTGGTCGCGCACGGTGGACGTGCCCAGCACTGTCCCCGGCATCACGCCGAGCGCCATGCAGCAACGCGGTGGCCTGCTCGTCGCCGGCCGGCGGGTGTACATCGCCTACGGCGGGCTGGCCGGTGACTGCAGCAGCTACCGCGGCAGCGTGGTCGGCCTCGACCTGGACCACCCCACCAGCGCCGGGCTGTGGAACTTCACCGTCCCGACCTCGCGCGAGGCAGGCATCTGGGCACCCACCGGGCCGGTGGAGAACGCCGGCAGCGGCGTCATGGTGGCGGTGGGCAACGGAGCCACCGCCGGGACCGGCAGTTACGACTACAGCGACTCGGTGCTCACCCTGGCCGGCCAGCGGATCATCGACTCGTTCAGCCCGTCCACCTGGCGCACCGACAATGCCAACGATCTCGACCTCGGCTCGCAGGGACCGCAGATCGTGGGCAGCCGGGTGTTCATCGCCGGCAAGTCCGGCACCGCCTACGTGTTGAATCTGAAGAAGCTCGGCGGCATAGGCGGCCAGGTCAGCCAGCAACCGCTGTGCAAGAGCTTCGGCGGCGCGGCCACCGTCGGCAGCACCGTGTGGGTGCCGTGCACCGACGGCATCCGAGCCGTGCGGATCAACAGCAACGGCAGCATGACGGTGGTCTGGCACACGGCCTCCAACGTCAACGGCACCCCGACGATCGCCAGCGGCATGGTGTGGGCGATGGATTCCGGGGCCGGCGTGCTGCACGTGCTGGATGCGGCCACCGGACGCAACATCTACAACCTCAACACCGGCGCCACCAACCGCTTCGTCGCACCGGCGGTATACGGCAACGCGGTCTTCATCGGCACGATGACGGGCGTCAAGGCCTTCAACTGGTAACCCGCAACGCAGCGCGCCCGATGATCGAGTGGTG
>DATAKO010000008.1:0-13448 GCA_036261575.1 Jatrophihabitans sp. | reverse complement strand
GGAGCCGAGAGTTCCTCACGGCCGGCCGGCGACGTGACTGCCAGGCCTCCGTCCGCCGTCCAGCCGGTCGCCATCGCCTCGGTGCGCAGCTCGGCGCCGGCGCCCCGGGCCGCGGCGGCCAGGGCGCGTGCGTAGGCCGGGCCGGAGAGGAATCGGTGCCGGTCACGCAAGCCGTAGCCGAGATGGTCGCTGTGCCGGGGGATGCCGCCGGCGCCGACTTCCCGCTCGAGCACGAGCACCCGCCGGGTGCGGGCCAGCTGAGCGGCGGCGGTCAGGCCGGCCGGGCCGCCACCCACGATGATCACCGCGGGTGCGTTCATGTGCCCTGCTCGAGCAGTTGCTGCACCTGCGCGCCGCAGTAGAAGCCCTGGCAGCGCCCGTTCATCGCACGGGTGCGGCGCCGCAACCCGGCCAGGTCCGCCGGCGGGATCGTGGAGCGCAGCGCGTCCCGGATCTCGCCGCGGGTGACCCGCTCGCAGAAGCACACCAGCCTGCCGTACTCGGCGTCCGCGGCAATCCGGCCGCCGTCCTGGTAGGGCCGCCGGAATGCCTCGCCGAGATTGGGCATGCTGGGCGGCTCGGGCAGCGTGTCGCGCTGCCGCATCGGCAGCCCCGCCTCCGCCAGCAGTTGCCGCACGTGCTCGGCGATCGCCATCGAGGAGGTGAGCCCGGTGGAGCGGATGCCGCCGACCAGTAGGTAGCGCAGGTCCGGCGCGAGCTCGATCAGGTAGTCATCGCGGTCGATCGCGGCCCGCAGCCCCGCGTAGCTGGCGGTGACCTCCTCCGCGAGCAGGCGCGGCATCAGCCGCCGCCCTCTCTCCAGCAAGAACTCGAACCCGGCCGGCGAGGTGCCGGTCGCGTGCCGGTCGGGCAGCGGTTCGGCGGTCGGTCCGAGCATCACGTTGCCGTAGATGGTGGGGCTGATCAGCACGCCTTTGCCGAGCGCGGACGGCACCGGCAACACGATGGTGTCCACCAGTGACCGGGCCTGCTTGTCGAACACCAGCAGCTCGCCGCGGCGAGGGGTGACGGTGAAGCGGCGGAAGCCGAACAGCCCGTCGATCACGTCCGCGCCCAGCCCGGCGGCATTGACCACCCAGCGGGCCTGCACCAGGCGTCCGCCGCACCGCAGCGTGGTCAGCTCGCCATCGGAGTCGACGCGTTCCACCCGATGGCCGAGCAGCAACTGCACGCCGCGCTGCACCGCATCCGTGGCCAGCCCGAGCGTGGTGGTCCAGGTGCAGGTGATCGACTCGCCGGGCACCGTCAGGCCCGCCAGCGCTCCCGCACCCAGGTGCGGCACCCGCCGGTAGACCTCGGCGGAGTCGATGAGTTCCGTCGCGGGATAGCCGTTGCGGGCAGCCTTGTGGTGCAGGCCGGGAAGCGCGGCGCGTTCCTGCTCGGTCCAGGCGACCAGCAGCGCGCCGGTGCGCTCGATCGGAATTCCGGTGTGTCCGGCCCAGTCGCCGAGCAGCTGGTAGCCGCGGGCCATCAGCCTGGATTCCAGCGTGCCGGGGGTGGCGTCGAAGCCGGTGTGCAGGATCGCCGTGTTCGCCTTGCTGGTCCCGTCACCGACATCGTCGCGGGCTTCCAGCAGGGCGACCCGCAGCCGGTAGCCGGCCAGCTCGCGGGCGATGGCCGAACCGACCACGCCGGCCCCGATGACGGCGACGTCCACCGGTTCGCTCATCGCCGCAGCTCGCGCTCGACGGCTGCGCGCCAGCGGGCGCGGAAGCTCTCGGCCTGATCCGGTGCCCAGCGGGGTAGGAAGCTGCGCTGGCTGGTTGCCGCCGGCACGGCGTCTGCGATCGTGTGGGATTGCTGCAGGGCGAGCCGGCCCGCGGCGGCGACGCCCAGCGCGGTCGCGTGCTCGCCCGGGTACACGTCAAGCCGCACCTGCGCCAGGTCGGCAACCGCTTGCATGAGGCTGTGGCACTGGGTCAACCCGCCGTCCACCCGCAGCCCATCGAGCGGGCGGCCGAGGTCGGTGGCCGCCGCGTCGACGAGTTCGGCCAGCTGAGCGGCGATGCCGTCGATCACCGCCCGGATCAGCTCGCCGGATCCGGTGGCCAGGCCGAGCCCGCTGACCGAACCGGTCGCATCGGCGCGCCACCACGGTGCGGCGAGCCCGGCCAGTGCCGGGACCGCGAGAGCCGCGCCGGAACTCTCGGCTATCCGGGCGTCTACCTCGGCCGCAGACGCGATGACACCGAGCCGGCGAAGCCAGCCGATAGCCGAGCCCGCCGCGTACACCTGGCCGTCCAGGCAGTACTCCAACCGCCCCCGAAGCCGCCATGCCACGGACGCGGCCAACCCGGTGCCCGAGCGGCGCGGGGTCGGGCCGCACTGGGTCAGCAGGAATGCTCCGGTGCCGAAGGTGCACTTGGCATCGCCGGGGTTCAGGCAGCCCTGCCCGAGCAGCGCCGCCTGCTGGTCGACGAGCAGGCCGGCCACCGGCATCGTGATGCCGAAGGCATCGGTGCTGCCGACGACCTCATCGCAGGCCACGATGCGTGGCAGCAGCTCGTCGCCGAGTCCGAACAGTTCCAGCAGCTGCTCATCCCAGGCGGCGTCATCCAGCCCGGTCAGCAACGAGCGGCTGGCGGTGCTGGCGTCGGTGACGAACGCCCCGCACAGGCGGTGGATCAGCCAGCTGTCGCTGGTGGTGACCACTCCCGAGTGGGTGCGGTGCCGTCGCAGCCAGGCCAGTTTGGGAGCGGAGAAGTAGGGGTCGACGGGCAGCCCCGTCCGATCCGGCACCCAGCGCGTGTCCGGCAGCTCGGTCAGCAGCGCCTGTGCCCGGCGATCCTGCCAGACCAGAGCCGGACCCAGCGGGCGACCGGTGTCCGGATCCCAGGCAAGCACCGTTTCACCTTGATTGGCAAGCGCAATGCCGGCCAGCGGCCGTCCGGCAGCCTCGGCCGCTCTGCGGCCGGCAACCAGCACCGACCGCCACAGCGACTCGGGATCCACCTCGACCCCGCCATCGGGCAGGTAGTCGGGTTGCACGGCCTCCTCGGCCACGGCGAGCACGCCGTCCTCGTCGTCGTGGACGACTGCCTTGGTGCCGGACGTGCCCTGGTCCACCGCCAGGATGGCAGTCACCTGCGGTGCAACTGGAAGGTGAGTGGTTGCCCGGGCACGCCGGCAAGTATCAACAGCCTCGGCGGAGCTGGTCAAGCGCCACCAGGCCGGCCGCAGCGGCGCGTGCTATTCCCGGCTGGTGCCGCTGAGCCAGGTGACGGCGGGATTGCGCCGCAGCATGGTGCGGGCGAGCCGGGCGAACTCGCGGGTGGCGGCCGACAGTGGCGCGGACTCCTTGCGGATGAACGCAATCGTGTCGTACAGCGGCGGTTGCATGCTGGTGACGTGCAACTGCGCGCGGGACGGTGAACTGGCCAGAGCGGCCCGGCTGACCACGGTGTCGCCAACCCCGCGAGCGACCAGATTCAGTGCGGTCTCGACGTGCTCGACCTCGATCCACGGATCGATGGCACGCCCGGCAAGTCCGGCGCGATCCAGCAGCTGCCGCCGTGTCGGGTCTCGCCAGCCGGCATGCGCGTCGTAGAGCACCAGCCGGTTCTGCGCGAGCGTCTCGATGTCCACCGGCCGGGCAGCCCGCGCCGGGTCGCTGCTGACGTAGACGACCTCGTCCCGCGCCCAGGTGGTGATCCGCAACCCCTCCGGCTCGACCGGCAGCACCACGACGCCTGCCTCCAGCGATCCGCGGGCCACCGCGGTCGCCACGTCGGCCGAGTTCAGCCCGATCAACCGGACCCGGACCGCGGGGTGCGTCTGCACGAACTGCTGCACCAGACCGGACAGCAGGTAGTAGTCGGCGTTGCGCATCACCCCGAACGTGGCCACGCCACCGGTCAGGCTGTGCACCGAATGCAACGCCCGCTCTGCCTGATCCGCGGCCGACACCGCGGTCTCGGCGTGGCCGAGCAGCTCCTGCCCGGCTGTCGTCAGGACCAACTGGCGCTTGCCGCGCACGAAGAGCTGGACGCCGTGTTCGTCCTCCAGCCGGCGGATCAGTTCCGACACGGACGCCTGGGAGAGCTGCAGCCCGGCAGCCGCGGCGGTGAAGGAGCCGCGCCTCGCGGCCTCCAGGAATGCCCGCAGCTGGTTCAGGGTCACGCGGCCAAGGTACAGGATAACCCGATGATTATCACCGGGAGGTGCAGGGTTGCCCTACCTATGCATACGTATTTAAGGTACCCGCCATGCAGTTCACTCCCTCCCTCCTGGAATCCATGTCCGGCCACTACACCGTGGTGAAGGCACCCGGACTGTCCGGTCCGCCGTCCCAGCGCGACCCCGCCGTCATCGAAACCGTCTCCGAGATGCTCAGCGAGATCTCCCGGCACGGCCTGGATGCCGTTCGCCGGTATGCCGAGAAACTCGACAACTTCACCGGTGAGCTGGAGCTGGATGCGAGCACCATCGCGGCCAGCGGTGACCGGCTCACCCCGCAGCTGCGCTCGGCGATCGAGTTGGGCGCGCAGCGGACCAAGCAGTTCGCCGAAGCAACCCGGGCGCACCTGTCCGACTTCGAGACCGAGCTGGTGCCCGGTCTCGTGGTGGGCCAGCGCTACGTCCCGGTGCAGCGGGTCGGCGCGTACCTGCCCGCCGGACGGTTCCCGCTCACCGCCAGCGCCTTCATGACCGTCAACGTTGCCAAGGTGGCGGGCGTGCCGACGGTTCTCGCGTGCACGCCGCCGCAGCCGGACGGTGGCCCGAACCACGCGGTGCTGTACGCCGCGCACGTCTCCGGCGTCGACCGGGTGTTCCTGCTCGGCGGCGTGCAGGCGCTGGCCGCGATGGCCTTCGGGCTGCTGGACGGGATGCCCGCCGACATGATCGTGGGTGCGGGCAACGCCTACGTCGCCGAAGCCAAGCGGCAGCTGTTCGGCCGCACCGCCATCGATCTGCTGGCCGGTCCGTCCGAAGTCGCCGTGATCGCGGACGAGACCGCCGACCCGATCCTGGTGGCGGCGGATCTCCTCGGCCAGGCCGAGCACGGTCCGGACTCGCCGGCGGCCCTGGTCACCACTGACCGTGGCCTGGCCGAAGCGGTGGCGCGCGAGGTGGAGCGCCAGCTGGGCACGCTGTCCACCAGCGACATCTGCGGTCCGGCCTGGCGCGACCACGGCTCGATCACGGTTGCGGCCGATCGCGAGACCGCCGTGCAGTTGATGGACGATCTGGCTCCGGAGCACCTGGAGATCCAGACCGCCGACGACGACTGGTACCACGACCACCTGCACAACTACGGCTCGATCTTCCTCGGCACGTGGAGCACCGTCGCCTATTCCGACAAGGGCATGGCAGGCACGAACCACGTGCTGCCCACGGCCGGCGGCGCCAAGCACACCGCCGGGCTCTCGGTGTCGCGGTTCTTGAAGCCGCTGACCTACCAGCGGATCAGCAGGGACGCGACCCCGTACCTGGCCGACGCCGTGGATGTCATCTCGAAGTCCGAAGCGATGGCTGCGCACCGCGCGACAGCGACGCTGCGCTCGGCCCGGCTGCACGACTGAGCGTCGGCCGGTTCGCGCGCAGGCTCACCGACCCATCCCCAACGGCAGTCCGGAGGCAGGAATGACCGAGTATCTGCTCGAAGCACGCGGGATCGTGAAGAACTACGGCCACGTTCAGGTGCTGCGGGGCGCGGACTTCAGCGTGCGACCCGGCCAGGTCAGCGCGCTGATCGGCGACAACGGCGCGGGCAAGAGCACGCTGGTCAAGATCCTGTCCGGGGTGATGCCGCCACAGGGCGGGGAGATCCGGCTGAAGGGCGAGCTGACCCAGTTCAGCTCGCCCACGCATGCGCGCGACTGCGGCATCGAGACGGTGTATCAGGACCTTGCGCTGGCGCCGGATCTCGGGCCGGCCGAGAACGCCTACATCGGCCGGGAACTGCTCAAGCCGGGGCTGCTCGGCAAGCTCGGGGTCCTCGACAAGAAGCGGATGCGACAGGAAGCGTTCCGGACCTTCACCTCGCTGGGCACCGACGTCAAGGACATGGACGCCTCGGTGGCGGCGCTGTCGGGTGGCCAGCGACAGAGCGTGGCCATCTGCCGGTCGGTGATGTGGGCCAAGGGGCTGGTCTTCATGGATGAGCCGACGGCAGCGCTGGGTGTACGGCAGACCCGGCGGGTGCTCGACCTGATCCGCCGCGTGGCCGACAGTGGCGTCGCGGTGGTGTTGATCAGTCACAACATGCCCGAGGTGCTGGAGGTCTCCGACTCGATCCAGGTGCTGCGGCTCGGTCGCCGGGTGGCCGAGTTCGGTCGCGGGGCGAGCGTGGACGACCTGGTGGGCGCCATGACCGGAAGCCTCGAGGTGACCGCGTGATGAACGAGCACCGCAGCGAGGTACGAGCGGAGGGCGGAGTGAGTCGCGCCAGGTTGTACCGCGTGATGAACGAGCACCGCAGCGAGGTACGAGCGGAGGGAGAGGTCCGATGAGCATGGTGGAACGCGATCCGGAGCGCAACGCGGAGAAAGGCCATGCCGCGGCCGCAGCGCAGTCGGAGTTCACCATCACCACGCCGAGCGATTCCGCGGACGCCACCCAGGACGCCGTCGCGGCCCAGGGCATCTCCGACCGGAGGCGGATGATGCGCCGCGGCCTGAACTCCTCGCCCGCCTACATGTTCGGCGTGCTGGCTGCGCTGTTCATCGTGTTCAGCCTGCTGTCGCCGGGCACCTTTTCCACCGAGGCGAACGTCAAGAACCTGATCGTCGACACCTCCATCTTCCTGGTGATGTCGGTGGGCATGACCTACGTGATGGTGGCGGCCGGCTTCGACCTTTCGATCGGTTCGGTTCTCGTGTTCTCCGGCATCTGTGCGGTCAAGACGATGACCTGGATCGGCGGTCAGGGTTACGGGACGGCGCTCGCGGGCCTCGTCGTCGCGATCCTGGCCGGCATCCTCTGGGGCCTGTTCAACGGCCTCTGCGTCACCCGGCTGCGGGTACCGGCACTGATCACCACGCTGGGCTCGCTCGGCGCGGCGCTCGGCATCGCAAACCTGATGACCAACGGCAACGACATCGCGGTGGCCCAGCATGCTCTGATCAACATCCAGATCGATCAGGTCTTCGGGCTGCCGTGGATCGTCTGGCTCGCCATCGTGGTGGTGCTGATCGGCGGTGCGGTGCTGCGCTACACCAGGTTCGGGCGGCACACCTACGTGATCGGCTCCAACGACGAGGCCGCCCGCCGGGCCGGCATCAACGTCAATGCCCACCTGGTGAAGCTGTACGCGATCAGCGGTGGGCTGGCCGGCCTGGCCGGCATGATGTCGCTGGTCCGGTTCTCCACCACCACCATCGGTGGGCATTCCCAGGACGCCCTGACGGTGATCACGGGCGTGATCCTGGGCGGCACCAGCCTGTACGGCGGTTACGGGGTCATCCTCGGCACCGTCATCGGCATCTTCATCCCGACCGTGCTGCAGAACGGCCTGGTCGTGGAGGGGGTTCAGCCGTTCTGGCAGAACGTGGCGATCGGCTTCATCCTGATCGGCGCGGTGTATCTCGACCAGCTCAAACGACGGGCACGCGACCGAAGCTGACCATCTCGGCAGGTACGCCCACTCACCACATCCACGCAGTACCCGATCAGATAGGAACCTCAATGCTGCGCAGCACCAAAGCTCGTCGCCTCACCGCCGTCACGGCGGCCGCCTCCGCGATCCTGCTCGTCGCGGGCTGCAGTTCCAGCAAGAGCTCGACGGCCAGCACAGCCGGCTCGGGCTCCGGCTCGGGCAAGCTCGGCAAGATCGTCTACATTCCTGGCCTGACCGGCAATCCCTTCTACAACACGGTGTCCTGCGGCGCGTCGACCAAGGCCAAGGAACTCGGCGTCGATTACTCCTACCAGGGCGCGTCCACCTTCGACGTGGCCGAGCAGACCAAGATCGTCAACGCGGTCGTGGCGACCAAGCCCGGCGCGATCATGATCTCGATCACCGATCCGACCGCAATGATCGCGCCGCTCACCGCGGCCAAGCGCGCCGGCATCAAGATCATCGGAATCGACGGTGACCTCAACGACAAGTCGGTGATGCTGACCAACATCCAGGCCGATGGTGAGAAGGGCGGCGAGCTGGCCGGCGACGCGCTGGCCAAGGCGGTGGGGGAGAAGGGATCGGTGCTTGCGATCGACAATGCCACCGGCTCGGTCGTGTCCAAGGCCCGCACCGATGGTTTCCAGAAGGCGATCGCCAAGTACCCGAACATGAAGTTCATCGGGATCCAGTACTCGGCCAACGACGTCTCGAAGGCGGCGTCGATCGTGTCGACCACCGCTGCCACCAACAGCGATCTGGTGGGCGTCTTCGGCGCGGAGACCAACAACACCCAGGGTGCGTTGACCGGTGTGCGTGAGTCCGGCAAGACTGGCAAGGTGAAGGTCGTCGGCTTTGACACCTCGGATCCGATCGTGGCTGCCCTGAAGGACGGCTCGCTGACCGGCACCGTGGTTCAGTACCCGCGGGGCGAAGGTGCAACCGGGGTGCAGTCGGCGGTCGACGCGATGGAGGGCAAGTCGGTGCCGCGCGATCAGTCGGCGGACTCGCTGTTCGTCACGCCGGACACGGTCAACTCCGCGAAGGCGCAGCAGTACATCTACGACGTCAACTGCAAGGGCTGACGGACCGCACTACCGGATTGGTTTCACCCTGTGACTGACAATGGATTGCACGCCGGGGCGGCAACGAGTGCCGCCCCGGCGGACCAGGACGCGGCTGCCCGGGGAGACAGCGCCGGGCAGCCGGTCCGGCCGATTCAGGCCGCGACCCTGTCCGACCGTCCGTCCGGCCGGCAGATGCCGACCGGCTACGAGATCGCGGTGCGGCCCGGCACCGGTAGCGGCACGCTGCGCGCCGACCGGGAGCGCGGCGAGCGGCGCCAGTCGATGCGCGGTTTCGAGGACACCTATGTCGACATCGTCGACTACATCATCCGGATCACCCACCGGATCTGGGAGGACCAGGACGCCGGCTACATCTACGACACGTACTCGCCTGGCTGCTTCGTCTACGACGACAGCGGTCCGAACTACGGGGTGGAGCGGGTCGTCGAGGGCACCATCGCCAGCATCCACGCCTTTCCGGACACCAGGTCCTGGGCGGACGAGATCATCTGGGCGGGTAACGACGAGCAGGGCTTCGTCACCTCGCATCGTTACATCACCACCGGTCACCACCTCGGCGCCTGGCGCTGGGGTCCGGCGACCGGTCGCAAGGTCAACCTGTGGGGAATCGCGAACTGCGTGATCCGCGAGAACGAGATCTTCGAGGAATGGGTGCTGTACAACATGACCTCGAAGTTCATGCAACTCGGCATCGATGTCGGCTGGGCGGCGCGGGAGTACGGCAACGAGCTGAACCGGATCGGCGCGGACCGGCACGTCGGTGAGGTGCAGCGGCTCGAAGGTGGTCGCCAGCCCGAGTATTACCCGCAGGCATCCTCGGATGCCGGCTCCCCGTCGTTCGATGTCGAGCATTTCGTTCGCGCGCTGTGGCACAACCTGTACAACCGCCGGGACCTGTCGGCGGTGGACCGGGCCTATGCGCCGACGGTGCGCTGGAAAGCAACCTCGAACCGGCTCGGCTACGGCCGCTCGGACGTGCAGGCGATGGCGCGCGGCCTGCTGGCCACCTTTCCCGACCTCGGTATGCAGGTGGACGAGGTGTACTGGATGGGCAATGCGGCCGAGGGATTCCGGGTCTCCGTGCGCTGGAGCGCCCAGGGCACCCATCGCGGATATGCCCTGTACGGCAACCCCACCGGTCGCCGGGTGCACCTGTGGGGCATCAACCAGCTCTACATCAGCGGCGGTCGGATCACCGAGGACTGGCTGATGTTCAACGAGTTCGACGTGCTGGCACAGCTGCTGAGCGAGGAGCCAGCTACGATGCTGTCGTGATCGTCGCCTGCTGTCAGCTGGCTCCCGAAATCGGGAACTTCGCGCACAATCGGGCGCAGGCGGCCGAGGCCATCGCCGAAGCGGCGGCGGGTGCTGCCGGCGTGATCGTGCTGCCGGAGCTGGTGTTGTCCGGCTACTGCTTCGAGTCCGTCGAGGAGGCCCGCGCGCTCGCCGTACCGGCGGACTGGGCAGGCTTCGACGACTGGGCCCGATCAGCACCCGATTCGGTGGTGGTCGCCGGCTTCGCCGAGCGGGCGTCGGACGGCACGCTCTACAACAGCGCGATCATGCTGCATGCGGGCCGTCGCACGATCTACCGCAAGGTGCACCTGTGGGACCGGGAGAAGCTGTTCTTCACCCCCGGCAGTGAGCCGGCGCCGGTGGTGGAGACCGGCCTCGGCCGGATCGCGATGATGGTCTGCTACGACCTGGAGTTTCCCGAGCACACCCGCTCCGTGGGATTGCGCGGCGCGCAGCTGCTGGCCGTGCCGACAAACTGGCCGTACTCCGAGCGGCCGGCCGGCTGGCCGGCGCCGGAGGTGCTGCTCGGCATGGCGGCGGCCCGGGTCAACCGGATGGTGGTGGCGGCCTGCGATCGAGGCGGCATCGAGCGGGGCCAGCGCTGGAACGAGGGCACCACGATCATCGATCCGGAGGGCTGGCCACTGGCCACTGCGGGCACCGATGGCTGGTGCCGTGCTGATGTCGAGCTCGCCGCCACCATGGACAAGGCACTGTCCGAGCGCAACGATCTGTTCGCCGACCGGCGTCCGGACGTGTACTGAGACGGCTGGGTAGTCTTCCCCTGTCCTGCGGTGAGGGGAGCGAGGGTGTCGATCACCAGCCATGACGTGGCCCGGCTGGCCGGAGTCTCGCAGCCGACGGTGTCCCGGGCGCTGCGCGGTGATCCGCGCGTCGCGGTGGCGACGCGGCAGCGAGTGGTCGAGGCCGCGGCCGAGCTGGGGTACGTGGCCAGCGAGCTGGGGCGCAGCCTCTCGACCCGCACCACCCATCAGATCGCGATGGTTGCCGACCTGCGCAACGCGCTCTATCCGACGCTGGTGGAGCCGCTGCACGACCGGTTCGCCGAGCACGGACTGCGGATGGTGTTGCTGGCCGAGCGCGGCGACGACCGGCGCACCTACGAGCGGCTGCTCGACCGATCGGTGGACGGTGTCGTGCTGACCACCACTCTGATCGGATCGTCGCTGTCGAAAGGCTTGCTGGACAAGGGTGTGCCGTTCGTCGAGCTGAACCGGCTGTCCGGTCGCCGCCGGATCGACGGCGTCACCGCGGACAACGCCGGCGGCGCGGCGGCGGTGGCCAGGCTGTTGCTGGACGCCGGGCACCGGCGGATCGCTGCGGTCTTCGGATCGCTGGACACGAGCACCGGTCGGGAGCGGGAGCGAGGCTTCCGGGCCGCGCTGGCCGAAGCGGGCGTCGAACTGCCGGAAAGCCGGATCAGCCGCGGCGGCTTCGGCTACGCCGATGGCGAGCGCGGGCTGGCGGCGGTGTTCAGCGGGCGGCACCGGCCGACCGCGGTGTTCTGCGTCGGCGATCTGGTCGCTGTCGGAGCGCTGAACCAGGCCCGCCGGCTCGGCCTGTCGGTACCGGGCGACATCGCGATCGTCGGCTTCGACGACATCGAGATGGCCGGCTGGCCCTGCTTCAACCTGACCACCGCGCGGATCGATCTGGCAGCCATGGCGGTAGCTGCGGCCGACCTGCTCATCCGCCGGCTGGGCGGTGCCACCGGCCGTGCGGAACTGCGCACCTTCCCCGCCCAGCTGGTGCTGCGCGGCACCCACGGCTGAGCCGTCGCCGGCCGCACAACGGCCGCACAAGGGGTATCGCAACGATCGCAGGTCTGCCGGTGCCGGCGACGCAACGATCAGCTCAACGCACAAAGGCTAAACACACCGCCTGCGGGTGGCTGGTCCACCCTTGACGTGCCAGTGTGCATACGTATACATTGGTGCGGAACCCATCCACTCGAGAAGGTGCCATGTTCACTCATCTCAAGCAGGCCGTGCCGGCCGAGTCGCTCACCAGCCACAACACGGAGGTGGCCGAGACGGTCCGCTCGGTGCTCCAGGACGTGCGCACGCGCGGTGATGCGGCCGTGCGCGAGTACTCGGCCAAGTTCGACAACTGGACCCCGGACTCCTTCCGGCTCTCAGCTGCTGAGATCGAGACGATCATGGCCGGCGTGCCGCAGCAGGTGAAGGACGACATCGAGTTCGTCCAGACGCAGGTACGCAACTTCGCGCAGGCGCAGCGTAATTCCCTCACCGATTTCGAGGTCGAGACGTTGCCCGGCGTGCACCTGGGCCAGAAGAACCTGCCGATCTCGGCGGTCGGCGCCTACGTGCCCGGTGGCCGCTACCCGCTCACCGCCTCCGCGCACATGACCATCGTCACCGCCAAGGTCGCGGGCGTCCCGCGGGTCGCCGCGTGCACTCCGCCGATTCGTGGCGAGATTCCCGCTGCCACCATCACCGCGATGGCGATGGCCGGTGCGGACGAGATCTACCTGCTGGGTGGCGTGCAGGCGATGGCCGCACTGGCGATCGGTACCGAATCCATCGAGCGGGTCGACCTGATCGCCGGGCCGGGTAACGCCTACGTGGCCGAGGCGAAGCGGCAGCTGTTCGGAGAGGTCGGCATCGACCTGTTCGCCGGCCCGACCGAGATCCTGGTCATCGCCGACGAGCACGCCGACCCGTTCATCGTGGCGGTGGACCTGCTCAGCCAGGCCGAGCACGGCCCGGACTCGCCCGCGGTGCTTGTCACCACGTCGTCCCGGGTGGCCGAGCAGGCGATCGCCCACATCGACCGGATCCTGCTCGACATGCCGACCCGCGACTACGCCGAGCCGGCGTGGCGCAATCACGGCCAGGTCATCGTGGTCGACTCGCTGGACGATGCCTTCGCGGTCGCGGACTCCTTCGCCTCCGAGCACGTTCAGGTGCTCACCGAGAATCCCCGGCAGGCCCTGGACAAGATGCAGAACTACGGGGCGCTGTTCCTCGGCGAGGGCACCTGTGTCTCCTACGGCGACAAGGTGATCGGGACCAACCACGTGCTGCCGACCAGGGGGAGCGCCCGCTTCACCGGCGGCCTCTGGGTCGGCAAGTACCTCAAGACGGTCACCTACCAGGAGGTGACGGACACCGGCTCCAGTGCCATGCTCGGCGAGCTGTGCGGCCGCGCCGCCCGGGTCGAGCTGTTCGAGGGCCATGCGCGCTCCGGGGACGTTCGCGCAGCCAAGTACGGCGGGGCCCCGCTGCCCTGGAGCGATCGCGAATTCGCCGGCACGAATGGCTGATCGCACCGCGCTCGTCTCCGGGGCGGGTAACGGGCTGGGCAGGGCCATCGCCCTCGCACTGGCCGCGGACGGCTACCGGGTGGTGCTCGCCGGACGCCGGCCGGAGCCGCTGTGGGAGACCGCCGCGCTGCTCGGCGCCGACTACCGGGTCGCCACGGTGGACGTCGCCGACCCGGCA
>DATAKO010000164.1:0-42355 GCA_036261575.1 Jatrophihabitans sp. | reverse complement strand
GCGGGCGTCCTCGCGGCGGCGGATTGGATCGCGGTCGGCGGGCAGCTGCGGCGGCTGGAGCGCACCGTCAAACCGCTGGTTCCACTGGCACTGCTGGCCAGCGCCCTGACCACGCCCGCGAACGACGTCCGGAGCTGGCTGGTCGCCGCGCTGCTCTGCGGCGCGCTCGGCGATGCGGCACTTGCCTTCGAGCCCAGGCCGCAGCCGGCCGTTGCCGGCGGATCGCAGCGCTCGTCGACCGCGGGCGAATCGCTGCCCGGACCAGCTGCGGGCAGCCGGCAGTCGCCCCGCGGACCGCTGTTCCTGCTCGGCCTCGCCGCCTTCTTCCTCGGCCACCTCTGCTACCTCGGGGCGCTACGTGCCACCGGCCTGGATCAGCTGTCGGTGGTGTTCGGCCTGCTGCTCGTGCTCGTCTCGCTGTTGAGCTTCGGTTACCGGATCATCGCGGGCGCGCACGCCGCCGGCGGGACCGGCCTGACCGCCGCCGTCACGCTCTGTATCGTCGCGCTCGGCTCCGTCGTCGTGTTCGGCGTCGGCACGGCCCAGCTGCTCATCGCACCGGGGGTGGTGCTGTTCGCCCTGTCGGACCTGATCCTGGGCTATGACAGGTTCGTACGACCTCGCAGCTGGGGCCCGCTCGCAATCATCGTGACCTACCACCTGGCACAGGGATTGCTGGTGCTCGGCCTGCTCGGCTGACCCATGAGCAGCCTTTCTAAGCTTGACGCATGCCGCGTCGACCCACTCGCACCGTGCCCACCGCCTTGCTCACCGGACCGCAGTCCGAGGGTGCGTGGCCGGCGTGGCTGGCCGCTCAGCTGAAGGCCGCAGGACGGGACGTGCGCCAGCTTCGCATCGACGCAGGCGAGCCGAAGCCCGACGATCTCACCGACCTCGTGCAGGACTGGCCGCAGGATGGTTTCGACGTGGTCGCGCACGGCTGGGGCTGCCTGCTGTGGCTGCGTCACGTTGCCGCCGGCGCTCCTGGTCCGCGGCCTGCGCGGGTGGCGCTGGTCGCACCGCCCTCGGCAACCGAGGCGCCCGATGGCCTGGCCGCGTTCTACCCGGTGCCGCTGGACATCGATGCGGTACGTCGCGCTGCTGACGGCACGGTCCTGGTGGGCAGCGACAACGACCCAGCATGCCCGGCCGGAGTGGCTCTGGACTACGGGGCGCCGCTGAAGATGGCCACCAGCGTGCTGCCGGGCGCCGGCGGCCTGACCGCCGCGGACGGCTTCGCCGAGTGGTCGGCGGTGCTCGATTGGTGTGGCCGGGACAACCTGGCTTTCCGCGTCTGACCCCGCAGCAACCTGACCGAGGGCCTCCGCCGGAAGGCGGTTGCCCCTGCCACCGGACTCGGCCGGCTACTGCCGCGGTGACAGCCCCCGGTAGGCGCGGGTCTGTTCGGTCCGCGCGGCCAGTCCGGCCTCCTCGGGATAGGCAACCCGTTCCAAGGTCAGTCCGTGCGGGGGCGCGACCACAATCTGGTCGCAACGCCGATCCAGCGCCAGCAGCGAGGCCGGCCACGCCACCGGACGCAACCCCGCCCCGACCGCGGCCAGGGCGCCGACCAGCGAACGCACCATGGAATGGCAGAAGGCGTCGGCCTGGACGGTCAACTCGAGCACGTCCGCCTCACGCACCACGCTGAGCTGCTGCAGTCCTCGCACGGTGGAGGCGCCCTCGCGAGCCCGGCAGTAGGCGGCGAAGTTGTGCTCGCCGAGCAGGAACTCCGCAGCCGCGGCCATGGCCTCGGCGTCAAGGGCGCGGCGCCAGCTTGCAATGTCGTGCCGGCGCAGCGGGTTCGGACCGCCTTCGGCATCGCTGATCCGGTATTGGTAGCGCCGCCACAACGCGGCGAACCTGGCGTCGAACGCGGCCGGTACCTGCTCTGCTCGCCAGACCCGGACATCTGCCGGCAGCACACCGGCCAGCCGCCGGATCAACCGCTGCCGATGCTCGTGCCACACCTCGACCGGCAGGTCCAGATGTGCCACCTGCCCCGTCGCGTGCACGCCGGTGTCGGTGCGGCCGGCGACCACCAGCCGGGCCTGCGGCCAGCGCAGCACCGTGACCAACGCATCGGTGAGCACCGACTGGACGGTTCGCCGACCAGGCTGGCTGGCCCAGCCGGAGAAGTCGGTGCCGTCGTAGCCGAGGTCGAGCCGGACGCGAACGAGCCCGTCCCCAGCTGTCGCGGGAACGGGCTCGTCGGCGTGTGGTGCCAAGAACTACTTCGCTTCGGTGTCGCCCTCGGTCTCGGCGGCAGCCTCATCGCCGGCCTCGACCGAACTCGGGTCCGCCGACTCAGCCGCGGTCTCCGTGCTGTCCGGGGCGTCGACCCCTTCGGCCCCGGCCGCCTGAGCCTGCTTGGCCTCGGCCGCCTCATCGGCAACCTTGGCAGCGGTGGCCGACTCAGCGGCGGCGTCCTCGGCGATCTCGGCGGTGCGACCGGTGGGAGCCTTGGCCGGCGCCACCTTGGTACCCCGGGCCCGCTCGGCCTCGCGCACGACCTTGGCCGCGGCCGACATCTCCTCGACCAGCTCAATCACAGCCATCGGCGCGTTGTCACCCTTGCGCGGCATCGTCTTCACGATGCGGGTGTAACCACCCGGGCGCTCGGAGAACTTCGGGCCGATCTCGGCAAACAGCTTGTGCACCACGTCCTTGTCGCGGATGACCTTGAGCACCTGGCGGCGGTCGTGCAGCTGGCCGCGCTTGGCGAAGGTGATCAGCTTCTCCGCCAGCGGCCGCAGCCGCTTGGCCTTGGCCTCGGTGGTTGTGATCCGGTCGTGCTCGAACAGCTGCGTCGCGAGGTTCGCGAGCAGCAGCCGCTCGTGGGCCGGACCGCCGCCGAGGCGAGGTCCCTTAGTGGGCGTAGGCATGTCGTGCTCCTAGTAGAAACGAACTGTCGGGCTCGGACCGCCGTAGGACCGTCGCGAGCAGAATGTGCTTGGTGATTAGAGCTCTTCGGTCTCGGCGTAGTCGGTCTCGTCGCCGAATTCCTCGCCGCCGTAGGAGTCGACGACCGAGTTCAGGTCGAATCCGGGCGGGCTGTCCTTGAGGGCGAGGCCCAGACCGTTGAGCTTGATCTTCACCTCGTCGATCGACTTCGAACCGAAGTTGCGGATGTCGAGCAGGTCCGCCTCGCTGCGGCCGACGAGCTCGCCGACCGTGTGGATGCCCTCACGCTTGAGGCAGTTGTAGGAGCGGACGGTCAGGTCCAGCTCCTCGATCGGCATCGAGAAGGCGGCGATGTCGGCAACCTCGGTCGGCGACGGGCCGACGTCGATGCCTTCGGCTTCCTTGTTCAGCTCGCGGAGCAGGCCGAACAGCTCGACCAGGGTGTGGCCGGCGGAAGCGACGGCGTCCCGCGGGCTGATCGAGGACTTGGTCTCGACGTCCACCACGAGGCGGTCGAAGTCGGTGCGCTGCTCGACCCGGGTCGCCTCGACGGCGTAGGTCACCTTGAGCACCGGCGAGTAGATGGAGTCCACCGGGATCCGGCCGATCTCCTGACCAGGCTGCTTGTTCTGGTTGGCCGTCACGTAGCCGCGGCCACGCTCGACGACCAGCTCGATCTCGAGCCGGCCCTTCTTGTTGATGGTGGCGATCTGCAGGTCCGGGTTGTGCACCACGACCCCGGCCGGAGGCGCGATGTCGGCCGCGGTGACCTCGCCCGGGCCCTGCTTGCGCAGGTACATCACGACGGGCTCGTCGGAGTCGGAGGAGACGACCAGTTCCTTCTGATTCAGGATCAGGTCGGTGACGTCCTCCTTGACGCCCTCGACGGTGGTGAACTCGTGCAGCACGCCGTCGATGCGGATGCTGGTCACCGCCGCGCCAGGGATCGAGGAGAGCAGGGTGCGCCGGAGCGAGTTGCCGAGCGTGTAGCCGAAGCCGGGCTCGAGCGGCTCGATGACGAACTTGGACCGGTTGTCCGCGATGACCTCTTCGGTCAGGGTCGGACGCTGCGAGATGAGCAAGGGTGTACTCCTTGAGACATGGGGCGA
This sequence comes from Jatrophihabitans sp., assembly GCA_036261575.1. Classification (GTDB taxonomy): domain Bacteria; phylum Actinomycetota; class Actinomycetes; order Mycobacteriales; family Jatrophihabitantaceae; genus Jatrophihabitans_A. Next base: position 38,342 of record DATAKO010000164.1, on the reverse strand, counting down.
CCGCTATATGACGCCCACTGGGAACTATTCAGTTGTGCCGATCGGGCGGCCGGCAGGGCCGGACCGCCCGATCGAGGGTGCTACTTGGAGTAGAGCTCGACGATCAGCTGCTCGGACAGCGGGATCTCGATCTGCGCGCGCTCCGGAAGCTGGTGCACCAGGACGCGCAGCTTCGACGGAATGATCTGCAGCCAGGCCGGCACCGGCCGCTCGCCGAGGGTCTCCCGCGCGATGATGAACGGCGTGGTTTCCAGCGACTTCGGCTTGACATCGATGATGTCCAGCGGCGTCACCCGGTAGCTGGGAATGTTCACCTTGACGCCGTTGACCAGGAAGTGGCCGTGGCTGACCAGCTGGCGGGCAGCCCGGCGGGTGCGCGCCAGGCCGGCACGGTAGATGACGTTGTCCAGCCGGGACTCGAGGATCTGCAGGAGGTTGTCGCCGGTCTTGCCCTGGCGGCGGACCGCTTCCTCGTAGTAACGGCGGAACTGCTTCTCCAGCACACCGTAGGAGTGCTTGGCCTTCTGCTTCTCCTGCAGCTGCAGCAGGTACTCGCTCTGCTTGATCCGGGCGCGGCCGTGCTGGCCGGGCGGGAACGGGCGGCGCTCGAAAGCGGCGTCACCGCCGACCAGGTCGACGTTGAGGCGGCGCGAGACGCGAGTTGCGGGGCCGGTGTAACGAGCCATGATTCTTCTTCTCTCCTCTGTCGATTCTCGCGTCAGACCCGGCGGCGCTTGGGCGGCCGGCAACCGTTGTGCGGCTGCGGGGTGACATCGGAGATGGTGCCGACCTCCAGGCCGGTCGCCTGCAGCGACCTGATGGCGGTCTCGCGGCCCGAACCCGGGCCCTTGACGAAGACGTCGACCTTCTTCACGCCGTGCTCCTGCGCCTTGCGGGCGGCGTTCTCGGCCGCCATCTGAGCGGCGAACGGCGTGGACTTGCGGGAGCCCTTGAAACCGACGTGGCCGGCCGAAGCCCAGCTGATCACGTTGCCGGTCGGATCGGTGATCGAAACGATCGTGTTGTTGAAGGTGCTCTTGATGTGAGCGTGGCCGTGCGCAACGTTCTTCTTTTCCTTGCGCCGGACCTTCTTCACGGCGCCTGCGCCGCGAGTCTTGGGAGGCATCTGCCGGTTACTCCTGTGGGTGTGCGGATTGAAGTCGAGGGTGGGCGCGCGGGCGTGACCGGCGCGACCGAGGGCGTGCTACTTCTTGGCCTTCTTCTTGCCGGCCATGGTCTTCTTCGGGCCCTTGCGGGTACGGGCGTTGGTCTTGGTGCGCTGCCCGTGCACCGGCAGGCCGCGGCGGTGCCGCAGACCCTGGTAGCAACCGATCTCGATCTTGCGCCGGATGTCGGCGGCCACCTCGCGCCGCAGGTCACCCTCGACGCGGTAGTTGGCGTCGATGTGGTCGCGGAGCTTGACCAGGTCCTCGTCGCTCAGGTCGCGAGCACGCAGATCCGGGCTGATACCGGTGGCTTCGAGGGTCTCCTTGGCGCGGGTCGGGCCCACGCCGTAGATGTAGGTAAGCGCGACGATCATCCGCTTTTCGCGAGGCAGATCGACGCCGGAAAGACGTGCCATGCGGGGCGTTCTCCTTCAATCCTTCGGAGGTCTGGTGCGCACCCGTCCGTCGCTGCCCTGGATCCGGCTGTGCAGATCCGCGACGGCCCCGGCCTCCGAGCCGGGGGTGGCCCTGCCTCGACGCTGAGCGTCAGGCAGGGAGGAATGCGCGTGCTGGGGTGTTGCTGGCTGCTAGCCCTGGCGCTGCTTGTGGCGCAGGTTCTCGCAGATGACCATGACCCGACCGTGACGACGAATGACCTTGCACTTGTCGCAGATCGGCTTGACGCTCGGGTTGACCTTCACGGTCCTGGCTCCTGAACTCGATATCGTCCGGCGGTCGATGCCCGGACGGTGGCTTACTTGTACCGGTAGACGATCCGGCCGCGGGTGAGGTCGTAGGGCGACAGTTCCACCACGACGCGGTCCTCGGGCAGGATGCGGATGTAGTGCTGCCGCATCTTGCCACTGATGTGGGCAAGCACCTTGTGCCCGTTGCTCAGTTCCACCCGGAACATCGCGTTGGGCAGTGGCTCGACCACCTTGCCTTCGACCTCGATGGCCCCATCCTTCTTGGCCATATCCTCCGCTTTTCGAATCAGCTCCGACGCCGTGCTTGGCGTCCGGAGTACCGCTCTTTCCGCAGCCTGGCCCGGCGTTCCGGGCTCCACCCGGACACCGTGCGAGGGCTACTTCTGGCGCCACCGATGAGGGCCGGCTCCTCACCTCGCGGCCACAGCGAGGGCCCCAGCAAGCCAGGGCACGAAAAACCGGCGGCATGCGCCAGTAGTCGAGTCTAGGCGATCGGCCGGACGGATACCAAAACGGCTGCCAGGCGGGCGGCACGGACGGCACCGACGGCTGCGCACACACGCAGACAACGGAACATCGGCGCACGCTGCCCTGTTGGAACCGAACGTGAACCCCGTCGACCGCATTCCACTTTCCATCCTCGAACTGGCTCCGGTGAGCAGCGCCGGGGACACGACCGAGGCGCTCTCCTTCACCACGGAGCTGGCTCGGCGCGCCGAACAATGGGGTTACCAACGGTTCTGGGTGGCCGAGCACCACAACATGCCAGCCATCGCGAGCTCGGCACCGGCAGTGCTGCTGGCGCATCTGGCCGCGAACACCTCGACCATCCGGCTGGGTTCCGGCGGCGTGATGCTGCCCAACCACGCCCCCTTGGTGGTGGCCGAGCAATTCGGCATCCTGGAGTCGCTGCACCCCGGCCGGATCGACCTGGGCATCGGGCGAGCGCCGGGTACCGACCAGCGGACCGCCCTGGCGCTGCGCCGCACTGTGGAGGGGCTGTCCGCCGAGGACTTCCCGAACGAGCTGGCCGACCTCATCGGCATGCTCTCCGGCGATCCGGCACGGCTGCGGTCAGTGCCCACCCCCGCTCGGTTGCCCCAGGTCTGGCTGCTCGGCTCCAGCGGATACAGCGCCCAGCTCGCCGGCCTGCTCGGGCTGCCGTTCTGCTTCGCTCACCACTTCGCCGGCCAGAACACCGAGGCTGCGCTGGAGCTTTATCGGAGCACCTTCCGGCCATCGCAGTGGCTGGACGCGCCGCACGCCATGATCGCGGTGAACGTCGTCTGCGCGGACACCGATGAGGAGGCGGAGTACCTGGCCAAGCCAGGGTTGCTCTCCTTCCTGCGGCTGCGCGCCGGACAGCCGATCGCGCTACCGACGCCGGAGGCGGCGGCCGGCTACGAGTTCAGCGCCGCCGAGCGCGCGTTCGTGGACCAGCGACGGGTCGGCCAGGGACTGGGGTCGCCCGAGACGGTGCGCGAGCAACTCTCGGCGCTGCTGCGCCGCACCGAGCCGGACGAGCTGATGATCACGAATCAGGTCTACGGGCTGCCGGCCCGGCTCCGCTCCTTCGAGCTCGTAGCGGGACTGCGGTTGAGCCGGACGGGCATCGCCGCCTGATCCGTTCCGGCTGGTCAGCTGGGCTCCAGACTCATCCGTAGCCGGTAGACCGCGCGCCGCTCGGCCTCGCTGGTGGCAGCGAACAGCAGGCCGGGCGGGCAGCCGAGCACGCGCTCGATCGCCACCGCAGTGGCCAACGAACACGAATCGCGCCGTCCGGTCACCAGGTGATTGACGGTGGAATGACTCAGCCCGGCACTGCGTGCCAGTTCACGCTCGGACATGCCGAGAAGGTCGATGTAGTCCCCCAGCGCCCGCCGGCTGCGCAGTTGCATTCCGCCGTCCCTTCTTCCTGTGTCCTTCTCAGCGCATCCATCCACCCGCTGCGCGCCAGGTCGTCCCTGTCGCGCGATCTGCGACCGTCTCATCGCGCGGGATGAATGTACCGAGAATGTAATCCGTCTTGTCAGATATCCGACACATTGTCACAGCGTTCCGACATTGTCTCCTCCTGTCTCCACGGTGGACACCTCGACGATGCATCATGCTTTGGAAGAAGGCATGAACTGATCGTTCTGCGCCGTCATGTCTGCATCATGTCTGCACGGCAGCCATCGCCGAGCGAGTCCGGCCCACCCCGGCCGATGAACACGGTGGACCGCCCTGTCCGACGTGTTGGTCGAGGCCACCGGTGCTCGCGTCAGCGCGCGCTCCCCTACCGGCCACCGGCAGCGGCGAGCCGGCTGCCTCCCCAGCTGCAGCGAGCCGTCGAGGAGATCATCCGCGCCGGGAGCTGGCGCCACGGGCTCCGGCCGCCGACCGGGTCGACCCAGGTTGCCAGACGCGGCGCGGTGGATCCGACCTGGAGCCGGATCGCCTGCGCACTGTCTACGCATGGCGGCGACGAGGCCCGTGTGCAGCGGACGATCCGGCCGATAGTGTGCACACCGTGTCTACGAACTGGAGCGCGGCCGGTCCCCGCCGGCGAGACCTGCGATGAGCGCGCTGTCGGAGCTGCTGCGCAGCGCCAACACCCAGGGGCTGAGCGCACGTGCCATCGCCAAGCTGGCCCGGGAGGCCGGCTTCACGCTGAACCATGACACCGCGGCCCGCTACCTGCGCGGCGACCACGGCCGGCCCGATGAGGACACCCTGATCGCGTTCGCGACGGTGCTACCGGTCAAGCTGGCCGAGCTTCGCCGCGCCGCGGAGTTGCCGGCCGAGGACACCTCCGAGTACCGCCCACCACCGGAGTCGGCGCGGCTGAGCCGGCGGCAGCGGCGGGCAGTGGACGAGATCATCCGGGCCATGCTCGAATCGCGCTCCGGTTCCGAGCTGGACCGGCGGCGCGAGCACAGGCGCGCAGCGGAGGCCGCGCCGGAAGCCGCCCGGCGCGGCGACGTGGAACCGCCATCACCGCACTGACGGACATCCAGGCGGCTGCTGCACCGGCACTGGCACTGGCAGAAACGTCGGTGGCCGCGCGCAGACTGTGGACATGGTTTTCGCTCCTCCGCGTTCCGGCCTGGAGACAGCATCGTCCGGGCACTACGACCCGTGGTACGACCTGCGCCTGAACTGGCCACGGGTAGGGTTGATCATCAGGCCGATGACCGGCGACCTGCTCGGCGAGCTGCGACAGCACCCCGATTCCATCGCGATCCGCGCCGACTCCAGCGCCGCCCAGCGCCGGTGCACGCTCGCCCACGAGATCGTCCACCTGGAGCGCGGCGTTCGCGAATGCGGCCGGTGGGCGTCCCGGGAAGAGCGGACCGTGCACCAGATCGCCAGTCGCCGGCTGATCCGCACCTGGGAGCTCGTCGCCGCGCTGCGGGAGCACGGCGGCGCAGCAGACCGCGGCGCGCTCGCGCAGACGCTGGACGTTGACGGCGAGACGCTGGCCGTCCGGCTGGACTCGCTGACCCCGTCAGAGATTCGCGCCGTGCGACGCGCGCTCGACGGCGCTCGCCAGTTGTGGGCCGTCGCATGAGGACGGCCGCCGGGATGCCGCCAGGGATCTCGTGCGGGACGAACGCGGGAACCGTTCTGCTGCGGCGGGCTTGACAGGCGATGGGACGACGGGGCACTCTTCTCCTGTCGTACATCTGGCATGACATCGGACAAGCGGGGGCATGACGTCGGGCATGGTGCCGCAGGGTCCGGTGTCGGTCGGTGGCGACTCGCAAGGCCGGTGCGCCTGGACAACGCGCCGGCTGTCCTCGGGGGAGGGTAGGGGCGGCATGGTGTGAGCGCCGGTCCGGTGGCCGTCATGGCGACCCGGCGCGACCGTAGCGCCGAGGGCATTCGAGGCCCTGCGGGCGGCAGCGGTGAGCCATGCCGCCCCGGCGCGCACCGGCCCGGTGCGTTGCTGCCGCTGACCCTAGGTGGCGCGACCGGCGAGGCTGAGGCCGAAGTACGCCCGCGAGTCCGTCCACCAGTGGGTGAGCTGCAACCCTGCCGCGGCAAGCTCCCCGCTGATCCCCTCACGGCGGAACTTGGACGAGATCTCGGTGAGCAACTCCTCGCCCCGCTCGAACCGCACCGTCAGGTCAATGGCCGACAGGCGAGCAACAATCTCCCGATCAGCACGCAACCTCATCTCGATCCGCTCCAACGCCGAATTCCACACAGCACGGTGGCTGAACTCCGCCACCGGGAGGTCGCCGGCCAGTTCGCGATTGAGGACCCGCAACACGTTGAGATTGAACTCAGCGGTAACGCCGGCCGAGTCGTCGTAGGCCGGCACCAGAACCTCCTCCGCCTTGACCAGGTCGGTACCGAGCAGCAACGCGTCCCCGGGCTGCAGCGCGCGGTGCACCATCGCCAGGAAAGCCGCACGCTGATCCGCATCCAGGTTGCCGATGGTCGAGCCGAGGAAGACCACCGCGGTACGCCCGAGCGTGTCGAGCGCGGCCAGATGTCGGGTGAAGTCGGCCCGAACCGGTAACAGCTCCACGCCGGGATAGCGCGCGCTGAGCTCGGCGGCTGCCTCGGTGAGCGCGGACAGCGACACATCGACCGTCACGATGCGCTGCAAGGTGCCGGCTCGGTGCCAGGCATCCAGCAGCAGCCTGGTCTTGGTGGAAGAGCCCGAACCGAGTTCGACGACCGTGTTCGCCGGGGCCGCCGCAGCGATCTCGTCGGCGTGCGCGGCCAGGATCGCGGCCTCCGTCCGGGTCGGGTAGTACTCGGGCAGCTCGGTGATCTGCTCGAACAGCTCGCTGCCGCGCGCGTCGTAGAACCACCTCGGTGGTAACGACTTCGGGGTCGCGGTCAGGCCGGCGATCGCATCGGCGGCCAGCTCGTCGGCGGATACGGCCGAGTCGAGAAAGCGGTCATCGACTGGAATGGACATGCGGTGTGCCTTTCGTCATTCTCGGCGGTGGGACTTCCTCAGCCGGCCAGCGGCTCGATATGGATGCTGTCTCGACGCATCCGGACCAGGCTGGCTTCGGGCACCGGTTGCCAGGCGGGGTCCGCGTCCAGCGGCTCGCTGGACACCAGCGCCGGATCCGAGCGCACCCAGAGGGAATGGGTCACCGTGCTTGCCCACGCGGTGACGCCGTCGGTGAGCAGCAGGTTCAGCCGCGAATCGGGCGCGACGGCCAGCACCTCTGCGATCACCGCACGCACCGCATCTGCAGCCGGGACGCCGTCACGCAACCTGCAGCGGACGAGCGCCCACAGCAGAGCGGCGTCGGTCGGCGCGTCGAGCGTCAGCAGATCCTCCACGGGCAGGCCGCGTGCCAGGTCGGCCAGCGACTTCGGCCAGCCACTGACCCAGCCGTTCAGGCTGAACATCCAGCCGTCGGAAACGAACGGCGCGGCGGCCGCGGGGCCGGCTGGCATGCCCGGGGTGGCGTTGCGGACCGCTGCCAGCATCGCACCGGACCGGACCTGCGGGGCCAGTTGCGCGAACGCGACGTCCTGCCAGATCGGCTCGGACCGGCGGTACTGGACCACGGCAGGTCGCACAGCCCCGGCCGCTGAGCTCGGGGCGGTCCAGGGTTCGCCGGCTACCGGATGCCACCCGACGCCGAAGCCGTCGGCATTGACGGATCCACCCCCGCGCATGTCGCGCGGCGCGTAGGACTGCACCAGCAGGGAGTGCGGTGGATCGAGCACGATCGAGGACAGCGGCACCGGCGGGCCCAGGTAACAGAGGTGGCGACACATGCTCAGGCGGTCCGCGCGGTACGGAAGCCGGCGAAGATCTGCCGCCTGATCGGATAGTCCCAATTCCGGAAGGTGGCCCGGCAGGCCGACCGGTCGGTGCCGAAAGACCCGCCGCGCAGCACGTAGTACTCGGAGCCGAAGAACACCTCGCTGTACTCGGGGTAGGGAAACACGCTGAAGCCCGGGTAGCTGCCGAAGGTCGAGGACGTCCACTCCCAGACGTCGCCGATGAGCTGATGCACGCCGAGCGCCGAGGCGCCGGCCGGGTAGCTGCCGACCGGTGCAGGGCGCAGGTGCCGCTGGCCGAGGTTGGCGTGCCGCGGTGTCGGATCGCCGTCACCCCACGGGTAGCGCCGGGATCGGCCGGTCGTCGGGTCCCAGCGAGCGGCCTTCTCCCACTCGGCCTCGGTGGGCAGCCGGCGACCTGCCCAGCGAGCGTAGGCCGCTGCCTCGTGCTGGCAGACGTGCAGCACGGGCTCTGCCGGATCGAGCGGAACCTCGACACCGAAGCTGCGCCGCCACCACGAACCGTCGGCGTCGCGTTGCCAGAACAGCGGGGCCGTCAGCGCCGCCTGCTGGCGATACGACCAGCCCGCCTCGCTCCAGTACCGGGACTGCTGGTAGCCGCCGTCATCCATGAAAGCGAGGTAGTCGCCGTTGCTCACCGGCACGGTGTCGATCCAGAACGCCGGTAGCTCGACCCGATGCGCCGGCCGCTCGTTGTCCAGTGACCAGGCCTCGGTGGACGTCCCCATCTCGAACGAGCCACCGGGAACCAGCACCTCGGCCGGCAAGCCGGTGGCACGAGCCGCATCGGGCGCGGGCGCGGTGAGCGGCGGCCCGGAGCGGCGCAGCTGGTGGGTGGCCAGCATCGTCTCGCCGTGCTGCTGCTCGTGCTGCACCACCATGCCGAAGACGAAGCCGTCGCGGGTCAGTCGACGCTCGGACAGCGCGGCCTGAGAAAGCACGTCGAGCACCTCGTCCCGCACCTGGCGCACGTAGCCGCGCGCTTGCGGTGGCGACAGCAAAGGCAGCGACGGGCGGTCGGCTCGCGCATTCTGGAACGCGTCGTACATCTGGTCGATGTCGGTGCGCACCCCCTCGCGGCGCCCGACGTCACGCACCAGCCAGATCTCTTCCTGGTTACCGATGTGGGCGTGGTCCCAGACCAGCGGCGACATCAACGGCGAGTGCTGGCTGACCAGCTGATGCTCGTCGACAGCCTCGGTGAGTGCCGTGGTGCGGTCCCGCGCCCGGGTCAGTTCGGCCGCGATGTGCTCTCGCAAGCGGGCATCGGTGAGTGCGGCCGGGTCGGTGCGCTCGTCGAACATGGTCACGGTGCCACCTCCAGGGCAGGGCCGACCTGAGCGGTCAGCCGGGCGTCGATCAGCTGCTGCGCCAGCTCGCGGTCGGCAGCAGTGAGCGGCACTCGGTCCAGCGCGTCCGGCACCAGCTGGGCGAGTTGCCCCGCAGCCGCCGCGAGCTGCGGGTCGGCCAGTCCGATCTCGGTCGCGGGCTGCCAGCGCGCACCCACCGGTAGGCAGATCTCTACCACCGGCTGCAGCGGGCCGGCGAACAGCGCGGTGAGCAGCACCAGCGGCCCGAGCCACTGACCGGCGGGCTGGGCGTCCAGATACCGCAGTTCCAAGTAGCCCTGAGGCCGCACCGGCGGAAACAGCATCGACAGGTGCAGATCGAGATCGGCCGTGGTCAGAGGTCTGCCGGTGTCGAGCCAGCTGGCGACAGTCTGCTCCCCCTCCACCAGCCAGCTCCCGCCGCCGCGGCGCGCCAGCACCGGCGTGCGCAGGGCGCGCTGGGGGTAATCAGCGATCTCCAGTGAGAGTGGCGGCAGCGTGCGCACCGGATCCAACGCCCACCAGGCCGCCATCCGTTCGGAGGCCGCGGCCGACCCAGGCGAATTCGCGAACGCCGCCAGCAACACCGGGCCGAGCATGTGGGCGGCGCGCCAGCGTAGCGGCGCCTCCTCCCGCTCGCCGAGATCCAAGCACACCTGGGTGGCAGCGCTGGCGCACATCATGAGATCGCCCGCGGGTCCGCGCTCGGCGAAGCGGGCCGCCATCGCGTCGTAGCGGGGGGTCCGCAGCACCCGTGCCGGCGTGCGACGGGTCTCGGTGGCGCGGTCGGACAGCACGAACCCGGTAGGCGCCAGCAGCTGTCTGAGCCTGGCTTCATCGGTTCGCATCGCCGAGATCAATGCGTCGAGGCGGCGGTGCGGGGCCGAGGAAATCTCGACCTGACCGCCCGGCTCGATCGTGACCAGCCCACCGCCGGGCAGCGGTGCGGCAGGGCTGTCGGGATTCAGGGAGCGTGGTGCGTGCGACCCGAGCGCCGCCAGCAGGACACCCAGCTCCGGGTGCCGACGCGGATCGTCCGGATCGACGAGCAACCATTCCAGCTCGAGGCCGGTGCGCACTGGGGGGCCGTGTTTGAAGCAGACCCCGCGGACGTACTCCCTCGCTTCGGCCACGGAACGGATGGGGCTGGCCGCGGCCGGATCGGCGAGAAGATGACTCATGTGGCTGACCGCCTGGAAGTAGGTCTGGCTGGAGCTTCAGCCGCCCCGCCACTCGACATCGCTGCCGCGGAGGCGTGGTTCGAACCTATAGCCTGCCACCGACAACGGCGAGCGGGGTTTACAGCTGGCTTACGAACAGGCGAAGAATCAGTCTGCCTGCGCCGACACGGCAACGCCGCGGGCGACCAGCTCACTGCGGCCGCCGTCCTCGGCAGTCAGCACCCACAGGCCGTCTTCCAGCACAGCGACGGTGTGCTCCCAGTGCGCGGCAAGCGAACCGTCGCGGGTGGCGACGGTCCAGTCGTCATCCAGCTCGACGGTGTCGGGCGAGCCGAGCGTGATCATCGGTTCGATCGCGATCGTCATGCCGGTGCTGAGCTTCGGACCGTGCCCGGGAGCCCCGTAGTTGAGGATGTGCGGCTCCATGTGCATCTGCCGCCCGATGCCGTGGCCACCGTAGCCCGTGACGATTCCGTAGTCGCCGGCCGACCGCACCGATTGTTCGACGGCATGCGAGATATCCGAGATGTGCGCGCCCGGCCGCGCGGCGGCAATGCCGTCCCACATCGCCGCTCTGCACGCTGCGGACAGCTGTGCTGCCGCGGCGCTGACGCTGCCCACCGCGACGGTGACCGCCGCGTCGCCGTGCCAACCGTCCACGATCGCACCGAAGTCCAGTGAGATCAGGTCGCCCTCCGCCAGCACGTCCTCATCGCTCGGGATTCCGTGCACGATCCGGTCGTTGCGGGAGGAGCAGATCACTCCCGGGAACGGGGGCGGCCCGGCATAGCCGAGGAAGTTGGACCGGGCGCCGTGATCGGCCAGCACGCTGCGCGCGATCCGGTCGAGCTCCAGGGTGGAGACCCCGGGCCGGGCGGCCTCGGTCATCGCCGCGAGTCCCGCGGCTACGGCCAGGCCGGCCTTGCGCATCAGCCGGATCTCGGCCGGCGACTGAACCTCGATGCGACGACGGCGACGCACGGTCAGGCGCTGGCCTTCGCGGTCAACGCCTGGATCGCCCGCTCGGTGACGTCCTCCACCGCGCCGATCGCGTCGACCACCACGAGCTGGCCCCGCTGACCGTAGAAGTCGATCAGTGGCGCAGTCTGCTCGGCATAGACGTCCAGCCGGTGCCGGACCGTCTCGGCCTTGTCGTCATCGCGCTGGAACAGCTCGCCGCCGCAGTTGTCGCACCTACCCTCGGCCTGGGTGCGGTCGTAATCGACATGCCAGATGTGACCGCACGAGCGGCACATCCGCCGGCCGGACAGCCGCTTGACCACCTCGTCGTTGTCGACCTCTAGCTCGAGTACGAGGTCGAGCGAGGCGCCGAGGTCGTTCAGGGCCGAATCGAGTTCGTAGGCCTGAGCGACGTTGCGCGGGAAACCGTCGAGAAGGAAACCACCGGCCGCATCCGGCTCGCCGAGCCGGTCGCGCACCATCGCCACCGTGACCTCGTCCGGCACCAGGTCACCGGCATCCATGTAGGACTTGGCCAGCACACCGAGCTCGGTGCCTCCGGCCACGTTCGCCCGGAAGATGTCACCGGTGGAGATCTTGGGAATCGAGAAGCGTTCCGCGATGAACTCCGCCTGCGTGCCCTTGCCCGCGCCGGGCGGACCCACCAGAACCAGCCGCACTAGAGCGCCCTCACCGTCGTGCCAGAGATAACCATCAACGCAAGAACCCTTCGTAGTTGCGCTGCATCAGCTGGCTCTCGATCTGCTTAACGGTGTCGAGCGCGACGCCAACCATGATCAGCACTGCGGTACCCCCGAAGGGGAAGTTCTGGTTGTTCCCTCCCGTCATCGAGAAGAAGAAGTTCGGCAGTACGGCGATGATGCCCAGGTAGAGCGCTCCCGGCAAGGTGATCCGGCTCAACACGTACTGCAGGTACTCCGCGGTGGGGCGTCCGGGACGGATACCCGGGATGAATCCGCCGTACTTCTTCATGTCGTCGGCGCGTTCCTCCGGGTTGAAGGTGATGCCGACGTAGAAGTAGGTGAAGAAGATGATGAGCAGGAAGTAGATGGTGACGTGCACCCAGTCCTGCTGGTTGATCAGGTGGTTGGTCACCCAGAGCTGCAGGCCCGAGGTCGAGTTGCCGTTCAGCTGTGAGATCAGCTGCGGGATGTAGAGCAGCGAGGATGCGAAGATCACCGGCACCACACCGGCCATGTTGACCTTGAGCGGCAGGTAGGTGGACGTACCGCCGTACATCCGCCGACCGATCATCCGCTTGGCGTACTGGACCGGGATGCGGCGCTGCGCCTGCTCCACGAAGACCACCGCGGCGATGATCGCGATACCCAGCAGCAGGATCAGGGTGAACGCGAAACTGCCGGCGCTCTTGAGGATGGTGTTGCCCTCGTTCGGGATGCGCGCCGCGATCGAGGTGAACATGAGGATGGACATGCCGTTGCCGACGCCGCGGTCGGTGACCAGCTCAGCCAGCCACATGACCACCGCGGTACCGCCGGTCATGATCACGACCATGGTGGACAGCTCGAAGATGCCGGTCTTGTAGAGCGGGTTGCAGTCCGTCGCGCCCTGGAACAGCTGGCCGGAGCGGGCCAGCGCGATGAAGCCGGAGGCCTGCAATACGGCCAGCCCGATGGTCAGGTACCGGCTGTACTGGGTGAGCTTGTTCTGGCCGGACTGACCTTCCTTCTTCAGCGCCTCGAAGCGAGGGATGACCACCACGAGCAGCTGGATGATGATGCTGGCGGTGATGTAGGGCATGATGCCCAGCGCGAACACGGACAACTTCAGCAGCGCGCCACCGGAGAACAGGTTGATCAGCGCGTAGGTGGTCTGGTTGGAGCCGCTCGCCGACTTGATGCAGGCATTGATCGCCGCACTGTTCGTGTTCGGCGTGGGCAGCGAAGCGCCCAGCCGGTACAGGATGATCATGGCCAGCGTGAAGAGCAGCTTCCTTCGCAGGTCGGGCGTCCGGAAGGCAGACGCGAACGCGGTAAGCACACTTCCTCCTGCGAGAACTCATTCGTCGATATGCACCGCCGGTGAGCGGTGTGGTGTTTCGCCAGATTGTGCCCCGACTCGTCACCGGGCCGCAGCACCGTCCTGACGGGCGGCAAGCGTTGCAGCGAGCCTAACAGCAGCCCTGCTCGCCCGCCTCAGCGCGAGCGCGCCCTGGATATATGAAGCCGGGCCGGACGCCATGTCGGCGTCCGGCCCGAGCCTTGTCCGATGCCGTCCGAGTTGCGGGCGGCTCAGCTGTTACAGGGTCGTGGTGCTGCCGCCGGCGGCCGAGATCTTCTCGGCCGCGCTGGCGGAGAAGGCGTGCGCCGTGACGTCCAGCTTGACGCCGGACAGCTCTCCGGTGCCGAGCACCTTCACCGGGGCGCCCTTGCGCACGGCGCCGGCCTGAACCAGTGCCTCCGGCGAGATGGTGCCGCCGTTCGGGAACAGCTCGGCGAGCTTGGCCACGTTCACGACCTGATACTCGACCCGGAACGCGTTGCGGAAGCCCTTCAGCTTCGGCAGCCGCATGTGGATCGGCATCTGGCCGCCCTCGAAGCCGGCGGGCACCTGGTACCGCGCCTTGCTGCCCTTGGTGCCGCGACCGGCGGTCTTACCCTTGGAACCCTCACCGCGACCGACCCGCGTCTTGGCGGTCTTCGCGCCCGGGGCCGGCTTCAGGTGGTGAACCTTGAGCGGTCCTGCAGCCATATCGTTACTCCACTTCCTCGACCGAGACCAGGTGGGTCACGGTCTGCACCATGCCGCGAATCTCCGGCCGGTCTTCCTTGACGACGACGTCGCGCACCCGCTTGAGGCCGAGGGAGCGCAGCGTCTGGCGCTGGTTGTCCTTCGAGCCGATCTCCGAGCGCAGCTGGGTGATCTTGAGTCGAGCCATCGTGATCAGGCCCCCTGTCCCGCGCGCGCCCGCAGCAGGCCGGCCGGTGCGACGTCCTCCAGCGGCAGGCCACGGCGGGCCGCGACCTCTTCCGGACGGACGAGCTGCTTCAGCGCGGCCTCGGTGGCGTGCACGATGTTGATCGGGTTGTCCGAGCCGAGCGACTTGGACAGCACGTCGTGGATGCCGGCGCACTCGAGTACCGCGCGGACCGGACCGCCGGCGATGACGCCGGTACCCGGGCTGGCGGGCTTGAGCAGAACGACGCCTGCGGCCTTCTCACCCTGCACCGGGTGCGGGATGGTCTGGGCGATCCGCGGGACCCGGAAGAAGTTCTTCTTGGCCTCCTCGACGCCCTTGGCGATCGCGGCCGGAACTTCCTTGGCCTTGCCGTAGCCAACGCCCACAGTGCCATCGCCATCGCCGACGATCACCAGCGCGGTGAAGCTGAACCGGCGTCCACCCTTGACCACCTTGGCGACCCGGTTGATGGTCACCACGCGTTCGAGCAGCGCGCTCTTCTCGGGCGCGTTGCGGCCCTCGCGGCGGTCGCGGCCGCCGCGCTCGTTGCCGCCGCGCTCGTTCGAGCCGCCGCTGCGGCCGCGCTGCGTTCCCTGGGATGCCGAAGCCATCAGGCGTCTACCTCACTGTTGTTGCTGAACATCTTGTCGTTGGTCATCAGAACTCCAGGCCGGCTTCCCGGGCGGCGTCGGCAAAGGCCGCGATCCGTCCGGTGTACTTCACGCCGCCCCGGTCGAAGACAACGGCGGTGACGCCGGCAGCCTTGGCCGACTCGGCCAGGCTGGTGCCGAGCTGGCGCGCCTGTGCGGTCTTGTCGCCGTCGGTCAGCTTGTAGGTCGAACCGGAGGCGACCGTCACTCCCTTGCTGTCGTCGACGACCTGGACGAACAGGTGCCGCGCGGAGCGGGTCACGATCAGGCGAGGACGCTCGGCGGTGCCGACGACCTTCTTGCGCAGCCGGAAGTGACGCCGGGCCTTGCCGGTGCGCCGGCTGGCCGAGATCCCGGCCGAGCGGCGAGCGCGCTTGGCGATGGTCGATGCTGACATGGCTTACTTACCCGTCTTTCCGGCCTTGCGGCGGATGACCTCACCCTGGTACCGCACACCCTTGCCCTTGTAAGGGTCGGGCTTGCGCAGCTTGCGGATGTTCGCAGCCACCTCGCCGACCTTCTGCTTGTCGATGCCCTCGACGGCGAAGCGCGTCGGGGTCTCGACCCTGAACGTGATGCCTTCCGGCGCCGGGACCACGACCGGGTGCGAGAAGCCGAGCGCAAACTCGAGGTCACTGCCCTTGGCCGCCACCCGGTAACCGGTGCCGACGATCTCCATGGTCTTGCTGTACCCACCGGTCACGCCGACGACCATGTTGGCGATCAGCGTGCGCGACAGGCCGTGCAGCGCCTTCGACTCGCGCTCCTCGTCCGGCCGGGCGACGATCAGGCTGCCGTCCTCCTGGGACACGGTGATCGGTTCGGCAACGGTGTGCGACAGGCTGCCCTTGGGTCCCTTGACGGTGACCAGCTGGCCGTCGATGGCGACGTCCACTCCGCTCGGCACCGGGATCGGCAGCTTTCCGATTCGCGACATGCTGTCCTCCCCTACCAGACGTAGGCGAGGACTTCCCCACCCACTCCACGCTTGGCCGCCTGCCGGTCGGTCAGCAGACCGGCGGAGGACGAGATGATCGCGATACCAAGGCCGCCGAGGACGCGCGGCAGCGACGTCGACTTGGCGTAGACCCGCAGGCCCGGCTTGGACACGCGGCGGACACCAGCGATGCTGCGCTCACGGTTGGGGCCGTACTTCAGGTTCAGCGTCAGCACCTTGCCGGGCAGATCACCCTCGGCCTCGGCGACCGAGAATCCGGCGATGTAACCCTGCTGCTGCAGGATCTCGGCGATGTGGGCCTTGAGCTTGCTGTGCGGCATGGACACCGTGTCGTGGAACGCCGAGTTGGCGTTGCGCAGCCGGGTCAACATATCCGCGACGGGATCTGTCATGGTCATGAAAGAAGAACTACCTCTCTCGGAGCGGTTCCCGGCGCCGGTACACCGGCGGCGGGCCTACCTCGAAGCAATGGACAACCAGACAAGTCTGCCTGATCGGTACCGCTGATCAAAATTCACGTGCTGCCACACCGGTTGTGGCCGGTGATAGCTCTATCCGCCCGGAACCGGCGGCCGGTCTACCAGGACGACTTGGTCACGCCCGGCAGCTCGCCGGCGTGCGCCATCTCGCGAAGACAGATCCGGCACAGGCCGAACTTCTTGTACACCGAGTGCGACCGGCCGCAGCGCTGGCACCGGGTGTAGCCGCGCACCGCGAACTTGGGCTTGGCCGCGGCCTTCTGCTTGAGCGCAGTCTTTGCCATGGGCTCAGTTCTCCTTGAACGGGAAGCCGAGCGCGCGCAGCAGCGCGCGGCCTTCCTCATCGGTCTTGGCGGTGGTCACCACGGTGATGTCCATGCCGCGCGGGCGGTCGATGGTGTCGGGGTCGATCTCGTGGAACATCGACTGCTCCGTCAGACCGAAGGTGTAGTTGCCGTTGCCGTCGAACTGCTTGGGCGACAGGCCACGGAAGTCACGGATCCGGGGCAGGGCGAGGGAGAGCAGGCGATCCAGGAACTCCCACATCCGGTCACCGCGCAGCGTCACCTTGGCGCCGATCGGCATGCCCTCGCGCAGCTTGAACTGCGCGATGGACAGCCGGGCCTTCTGCACCAGCGGCTTCTGCCCGGTGATGAGGGTCAGGTCACGGACCGCGCCGTCCATCAGCTTGGCGTCACGCGCAGCCGCGCCGACGCCCATGTTGACGACGATCTTGACGACACCCGGAACCTGCATCGGGTTCGCGTAGTTGAACTCGCTCTGCAGGGCGGTCTTGATCTCGTCCTGGTAGCGCGTCTTCAGGCGCGGCGTGGGAACTTCGGTGGCCGAAGTCATGACTACAGGTCCTTTCCGCTGCGACGGGAGACCCGGACGTTACGACCGGTCTCCTCATCACGGCGATAGCCGACGCGGGTGGCCTGATCGCCGTCGACGACCATCACGTTGCTCGCGTCGATCTTTGCTTCTTGGGTCACGATGCCGCCGGTCTTGGCGCCACGGGCATTGGCCGAGACCGGGGTGTGCTTGGTGATCCGGTTGACGCCTTCGACCAGGACCTTGTTCTCGCGCGGGAAGGCGGCGAGCACCTTGCCCTTCTGGCCGCGGTCCTTGCCGGCGATGACGACGACCTCGTCGCCCTTCTTGATCTTCATGGCTACAAAACCTCCGGAGCCAGCGAGATGATCTTCATGAACCGCTTGTCGCGCAGTTCGCGCCCGACCGGGCCGAAGATGCGGGTGCCGCGGGGTTCGCCGTCCTGACGGATCAGCACGGCCGCGTTCTCGTCGAACTTGATGTAGGAGCCGTCGGGACGACGGCGCTCCTTCACAGTCCGCACGATCACGGCCTTGACCACGTCGCCCTTCTTGACGCCGGCGCCCGGCAAGGCGTCCTTGACGGTGGCGACGATGATGTCGCCGATGCCGGCATAGCGACGCCCCGAACCGCCGAGAACGCGGATGCACAAGATCTCCTTGGCACCCGTGTTGTCGGCGACGCGCAGTCGCGACTCCTGCTGAATCACTGCCCTACTCCATATCGATTGTGGCTGACCGAGCGGGCCTGATCGCCGCTCTTACTATGCCCGCGAGGCCGGCAAGGCCACGCTTTCAGTTGGCTGACGCAACACCGCGGATAGCCGCCGGCGCTGCTACTTGGCCTTCTCCAAGATCTCGACCACGCGCCAGCGCTTGCTGGCCGACAGCGGCCGGGTCTCCATCAGCAGCACGCGATCACCCACGCCTGCAGCGTTGGCCTCGTCGTGCGCCTTGAGCTTGCTGGTGCGCCGGATCACCTTGCCGTAGAGCGGGTGCTTGACCCGGTCCTCGACCGCCACGACCACGGTCTTGTCCATCTTGTCGCTGACCACCATGCCCTCGCGGACCTTGCGGTCGGAGGTACGGGCTGCGGTCGAGCCGGTGTCGGTTGTCTCGGTGCTCATGCGGCCCCTCCTTCAGGCGCGACCGAAAGGCCGAGCTTGCGTTCCTGCTGAATGGTCAGGATCCGGGCGATGTCACGCTTGACGTCGCGGACCCGGCGGTTGTTGTCGAGCTGCCCGGTCGCCATCTGGAAGCGCAGGTTGAACAGCTCTTCCTTCGACTCGCGGTAGCGCGTCTGCAGTTCCTCGTCCTGCAGCTGCCGCAGCTCGTCGGTGATCTCGCTCATCAGAACTCCTCCCGCTTCACGATGCGGCACTTCATCGGCAGCTTGTGGATCGCGCGGGTCAGCGCCTCGCGGGCCACCTTCTCGTCCGGGTAGGCGAGCTCGAAGAGCACGCGCCCCGGCTTGATGTTGGCGATCCACCATTCCGGCGAGCCCTTACCGGAACCCATGCGGGTCTCCGCGGGCTTCTTGGTGAGCGGACGGTCCGGGTAGATGTTGATCCAGACCTTGCCACCACGGCGGATGTGCCGGTTGATGGCGATACGGGCCGACTCGATCTGCCGGTTAGTGATGTACGCGGGCTCCAGGGCCTGTACGCCGTACTCGCCGAACGTGACCTTCGTGCCGCCCTTGGCCGCGCCTGAGCGGTCCGGGTGGTGCTGCTTGCGGTGCTTAACCCGCCGTGGGATCAACATGGAAATCAGCCCTCGGAGTTTTCTGGGGTCGTCGGTTCGGTGACGGCCGCGGTCGCGTCGGCCGCAGTGGCCTCGACAGCCGCGGTGTCCACGATCGGAGCGTCGGCCGGCGACTCGGCAACTGGGGTCTCAGCGGTCTCGCTGGCCCGCGAAGCCTCGGACACACCGGTACCGGTGGTGCCCTGCGAGCCGGAGCGACGCGGCCGGGCCGGACGGTCCCGGCGCTGTCGCAGCGCCTCGGCGGCGACAGCGGCTTCCCGCTCGCTGCGCGAGCCGGTCGGCACCTCGCCCTTGTAGATCCACACCTTCACGCCGATCCGGCCGAAGGTGGTGCGGGCCTCGTAGAAGCCGTAGTCGATGTTCGCGCGCAGCGTGTGCAGCGGCACGCGACCCTCGCGGTAGAACTCCGAGCGGCTCATCTCGGCACCACCGAGACGGCCGGAGCACTGCACCCGGATGCCCTTGACGCCGGGGCTCTTGAGCGTCGACTGCATGCTCTTGCGCATCGCACGGCGGAAGCTGACCCGGTTCGACAGCTGCTCGGCCACACCCTGAGCCACCAGCTGAGCGTCGGACTCCGGGCTCTTCACCTCGAGGATGTTGAGCTGCACCTGCTTGCCGGTCAGCTTCTCCAACTCACCGCGGATGCGGTCAGCCTCCGCGCCGCGGCGGCCGATCACGATGCCCGGACGTGCGGTGTGGATGTCGACGCGGACCCGGTCTCGGGTGCGCTCGATCTCGACCTTGGCGATGCCGGCGCGCTCCATGCCCTTGGACATGAGGCGTCGGATCGCCACGTCCTCCTTGACGTACTCGGCGTAGTTCTTGTCGGCGAACCAGCGGCTCTTCCAGTCGGTGGTGATACCGAGGCGGAACCCGTTCGGGTTGACCTTCTGACCCATTAGCGGGCGCTCCCCTTCTTGGCGTTGCGGGACCGGGACGGGCGGACGGCCCGCTCCACGCTCTCGACCTCGATCGTGATGTGGCTGGTCCGCTTGCGGATCCGGAACGCCCGGCCCTGCGCACGCGGCTGGAACCGCTTGAGCGTCGGGCCCTCGTCCACGAATGCACGCGAGACGACCAGCGTCTCCGGGTCCAGGTTGAAGTTGTTCTCGGCGTTCGCGATCGCGGAGGCGAGCACCTTCGCAACGGGCTCGGACGCGGCCTGCGGAGCGAACTTCAGCACCGCCAGCGCGTCGGTTGCCGGCTTGTTGCGAATCAGGTCGATGACCCGTCGCGCCTTCATCGGGGTGACGTTGACCTGCGAGGCCCGCGCGAAAGCGGTACGCACGTCGGCGTCGGGGTCGATGGCTGCCATCTGCGGTATCCCTTAGCTCTGCTCGAAGTTGCTTCTCGACTACCGGCGGGACCGGCGGTCGTCCTTGATGTGACCCTTGAAGGTCCGCGTCGGGGCGAACTCGCCGAGCTTGTGCCCGACCATGCCCTCGGTCACGAAGACCGGGACGTGCTTGCGACCGTCGTGCACCGCGATCGTGTGACCCAGCATGTCCGGGATGATCGTGGAGCGACGCGACCAGGTCTTGATCACGTTCTTGGTGCCCTTGTCGTTCTGGTCGTCCACCTTCTTGAGCAGGTGGTCGTCAACGAAGGGGCCCTTCTTCAGGCTGCGAGGCATGTCCTAGTCCTTCTTAACGCTTCTTGTTGGTCCGGCGGCGGCGAACGATCAGGCTGTCGCTTGCCTTGCGGGTGCGGGTGCGGCCTTCCGGCTTACCCGCCGGGTTCACCGGGTGCCGACCACCGGAGGTCTTCCCCTCACCACCACCGTGCGGGTGGTCGACCGGGTTCATCGCAACACCACGGACGGTGGGGCGCTTGCCCTTCCAGCGCATCCGGCCGGCCTTACCCCAGTTGATGTTGGACTGCTCGGCGTTGCCGACCTCGCCGACGGTCGCGCGGCAGCGCACGTCGACGTTGCGGATCTCGCCCGACGGCATCCGCAGCTGGGCGAACGGGCCCTCCTTGGCGACCAACTGCACGCTGGCCCCGGCCGAACGCGCGATCTTCGCACCGCCGCCCGGACGCAGCTCGATCGCGTGCACCGTGGTACCGACCGGAATGTTGCGCAGCGGCAGCGAGTTGCCCGGCTTGATGTCGGCGCCCGGGCCGTTCTCGATCGCGTCGCCCTGGTTCAGGTTGCGCGGGGCGAGGATGTAGCGCTTCTCGCCGTCTGCGTAGTGCAGCAGCGCGATCCGCGCGGTGCGGTTCGGGTCGTACTCGATGTGCGCGACCTTGGCCGGCACGCCGTCCTTGTCGTTGCGACGGAAGTCGATCACCCGGTACGCGCGCTTGTGCCCTCCACCCTGATGCCGGGTGGTGATCCGGCCGGTGTTGTTGCGGCCGCCCTTGTTGTGCAGCGGACGAACGAGCGACTTCTCCGGCTCGGTCCGGGTGACCTCGACGAAGTCGGCCACGGAAGAACCGCGGCGACCCGGTGTCGTCGGCTTGTACTTACGGATACCCATTACTGTTCCTCGCTCTTCGCGCCCTGCGCTGCTACCGCGCTGCGATGCTCACTCATCTGGATCAGCCCTACGCGGCCGGACCGCCGAAGACCTCGATCCGGTCACCCTCGCGGAGGGTGACGACCGCGCGCTTGATGCTCTTGCGCTGGCCGTAGCCGAATCGGGTCCGCTTGCGCTTGCCCTGCCGGTTGAGGGTGTTTACGTCGGTGACCTTGACGCCGAACACCTTCTCCACGGCGATCTTGATCTGCGTCTTGTTCGCGTCGGGGTGGACGTCGAAGGTGTACTTGTTCTCGTCGAGCAGGCTGTAGCTCTTCTCCGAGATGACCGGAGCCAGCAGCACGTCGCGGTGGTCGTCGAACATCAGGCGTTCTCCTCATCGGTGGAGGCCGAGTCGGCCTCGGTCGAGGTGGCCGCACCCTTGGCCGACTTGCCGGTGGCTGGACCAGCCAGGAACGCGTTCAGCGCGCCTTCGGTGAAGATCACGTCGTCCGACACGAGCACGTCGTAGGTGTTCAGCTGGCCGGGCTCGATCAGGTGCACCGCGGTGTTGTTGCGCAGGCTCTTCCAGGTCAGCTCGTCCGAGCGTTCCAGCACGATCAGCAGGTTCGCGTTCTCGCTCACGCTGGCCAGTGCCGAGGTCGCCGCCTTGGTCGACGGGGTCTCACCCTCGACCAGACCCGTCACCACGTGCACCCGGCCGTAACGGGCGCGGTCGGACAGCGCCCCGCGCAAGGCGGCCGCCTTCATCTTCTTGGGGGTTCGCTGGTCGTAGCTGCGCGGCTGCGGGCCGTGCACCACGCCACCGCCGGCAAACTGGGGCGCCCGGGTCGAACCCTGGCGGGCGCGACCGGTGCCCTTCTGCCGGTAGGGCTTCTTGCCACCACCGCGGACCTCGCCGCGGGTCTTGGTGGCAGCGGTGCCCTGGCGAGCAGCGGCCAGCTGCGCCACCACGACCTGGTGGATCAGCGCCACGTTGGTCGGCACCTCGAAGATCTCGGCCGGCAGCTCCACCGTGGTGGTCTTGGCAGCGGCGTCGAGCGGGTTCTTGACGTCAACAGTGAGTGTCATGGTGATCAGGCCTCCAGCGTCTTCTTGACCGCGTTGCGGACCAGCACCAGGCCGCCCTTGGGGCCGGGAACGGCGCCCTCGATGAGCAGCAGGCCGCGCTCGGCGTCGACCTTCACGACGCGCAGGCTCTGGGTGGTCTGCTTGTCGACACCCATCCGGCCCGCCATCCGCAGGCCCTTGAAAACCCGGCCTGGGGTGGAGCAGCCGCCGATGGAGCCGGGCTTGCGGTGGTTGCGGTGCGAGCCGTGCGAGGACGAGACGCCGGCGAAGCCGTGCCGCTTCATGACGCCCGCGGTCCCCTTACCCTTGGTGGTTCCGCTCACGTCGACTGCGTCGCCGTCGGAGAACAGCTGGCCCGCCTCGATCTCGGCGCCGACCTCGAAACCCTCGGTCGAGTCCATCCGCAGCTCGATCACGTGCCGACGCGGGGTGACCCCGGCCTTGGCGAAGTGACCGGCGACCGGCTTGGTGACCTTGCGCGGGTCGATCTGGCCGTAGGCGATCTGGACGGCGGTGTAGCCGTCCTTCTCCTCGGTGCGCAGCTGGGTGACGACACACGGCCCGGCCTTGACCACCGTCACCGGTACGACCCGGTTGTTGGCGTCGAAAACCTGGGTCATGCCGAGCTTCTCGCCCAGGATGCCCTTCAAGTTCTTAGACATTGGAAAGTCTCTCGCTGTCCGCTACTGGATGTTGACGTCGACCGAGGCCGGCAAATCGATGCGCATGAGCGCGTCGACCGTCTTCGGGGTCGGGTCGAGGATGTCGATGAGGCGCTTGTGCGTACGCATCTCGAAGTGCTCGCGGCTGTCCTTGTACTTGTGCGGCGACCGGATGACGCAGTACACGTTCTTCTCGGTCGGCAGCGGCACCGGGCCGACAACGCGCGCGCCGGTACGGGTCACGGTCTCGACGATCTTGCGCGCGCTGGCGTCAATGGCCTCGTGGTCGTAGGCCTTGAGCCGGATGCGGATCTTCTGTCCAGCCATAGTGGCTCGTCTGTCCTCACTGTTGATCGATCTGCGTACTGCTGGGGTTCGAGCTCGCGGACCGCACGGAGCGGGCCGAAGCAGAAGTACTGCCGTACGAAGCGGCCGGGCCTCACCGCGAGGTCCGGCCGCTTCGGCCGTGCTGGTGTTACTTGATGATCTTGGTGACCCGGCCGGCGCCGACGGTGCGGCCACCCTCGCGGATCGCGAACCGCAGACCCTCCTCCATGGCGATCGGCTGGATCAGCTCGACCGTCATCTCGGTGGTGTCACCCGGCATGACCATCTCGGTGCCCTCCGGCAGCGTCACCACGCCGGTCACGTCGGTGGTCCGGAAGTAGAACTGCGGCCGGTAGTTGTTGAAGAACGGCGTGTGCCGGCCACCCTCGTCCTTGGACAGGATGTAGACGTTGCCCTCGAAGTTGGTGTGCGGCGTCGTGGTGCCCGGCTTGATGACGACCTGGCCCCGCTCGACGTCCTCACGCTTGATGCCACGCAGCAGCAGACCGACGTTCTCACCAGCCTGACCCTCGTCAAGCAGCTTGCGGAACATCTCGATACCGGTGACCGTGGTGGTCTGCTTGTCCGGCCGGATACCCACGATGTCGACGGTCTCGTTGACCTTGAGCACGCCCCGCTCGATACGACCGGTGACGACGGTGCCACGACCGGTGATCGTGAAGACGTCCTCAACCGGCATCAGGAACGGCTTGTCGACCTCGCGCTCCGGCTGCGGGATGGACTCGTCCACCGCGTTCATCAGCTCGAGAACCTTCTCGGCCCACTCCGGGTCACCCTCGAGCGCCTTCAGCGCCGAGACGCGAACGATCGGAGCGTCGTCACCCGGGAACTCGTACTGGTTGAGCAGCTCGCGAACCTCGAGCTCGACGAGCTCCAGGATCTCCTCGTCGTCGACCATGTCGGCCTTGTTCAGGGCCACCACGATGTAGGGCACGCCGACCTGGCGGGCCAGCAGCACGTGCTCCTTGGTCTGCGGCATCGGGCCGTCGGTGGCGGCAACTACCAGGATGGCGCCGTCCATCTGTGCCGCACCCGTGATCATGTTCTTGATGTAGTCGGCGTGACCAGGGCAGTCGACGTGCGCGTAGTGGCGCTTCTCGGTCTGGTACTCGATGTGCGCGATCGAGATCGTGATGCCGCGCTGACGCTCTTCCGGTGCCTTGTCGATCTGGTCGAACGCCTGAGTGTCCGGGTTCATCGCCGGGTACTTGTCGTGCAGCGTGCGCGAGATGGCAGCCGTCAGCGTCGTCTTGCCATGGTCGATGTGACCGATGGTGCCGATGTTGACGTGCGGCTTGGTCCGCTCGAACTTCGCCTTTGCCACTGTGGATCCTCTCCCTTGTTCGGGCTGTTGGCTTGTTGGGTTGTTACTGCTTCGGTGTTACCGGGTTTCGCAGCCGGCTGGGGAAGTTACTCCCCCGTCGCCTTCGCAATGTTCGACGCTCAGCTCCGGGTTCGCTCCGCTCCTCGGGACTTCGTCCCTGCGATGCTCACTCCCCCGTCGCCTTCGCAATGATCTCCTTCGCGACGTTCGCGGGAACCTCGGCGTAGGAGTCGAACTGCATCGAGTAGCTCGCCCGGCCCTGCGTCTTGGAACGCAGGTCACCGACGTAGCCGAACATCTCCGACAGCGGCACCAGCGCCTTGACGACCCGAGCGCCCCCGCGCTCCTCCATCGCCTGGATCTGGCCTCGCCGGGAGTTGAGGTCTCCGATCACATCGCCCATGTTCTCCTCGGGCGTGGTCACCTCGACCGCGAACATCGGCTCCAGAAGCACCGGGTTGGCCTTCTTCAGAGCCGCCTTCATGACCATCGAACCGGCGATCTTGAACGCCATTTCCGATGAGTCGACCTCGTGGTAACCACCGTCGAGCAGGATCAGCTTGACACCCACCATCGGGTAGCCCGCCAGGACGCCGTACTGCATGGCCTCCTGCGCACCGGCATCGACCGAAGGGATGAACTCCTTCGGGATGCGACCGCCGGTCACCTTGTTCTCGAACTCGTAGGATGGACCGTCCGCGGTCATGTCCAGCGGCTCGACGGCAACCTGAACCTTCGCGAACTGGCCGGAACCGCCGGTCTGCTTCTTGTAGGTGAGGTCCTCACGCTCGACCGCGCGACGGATGGTCTCCCGGTAGGCAACCTGCGGCTTGCCGACGTTGGCCTCGACCCGGAACTCACGACGCATCCGGTCGACCAGGATCTCCAGGTGCAGCTCGCCCATGCCGGAGATGACGGTCTGGCCCGTCTCCTCGTCGTTCTTCACCTGGAACGTCGGGTCTTCCTCGGCCAGCTTCTGGATCGCGACGCCCAGCTTCTCCTGGTCACCCTTGGTCTTGGGCTCGATCGCGACCGAGATGACTGGCTCGGGGAACGTCATCGACTCCAGTACGACCGGCTTGGCCGAGTCGGACAGCGTGTCACCGGTGGTGGTCTGCTTCAGGCCGGCCACCGCAATGATGTCGCCGGCACCCGCGCGGGGCAGCTCCTCGCGCTTGTTCGCGTGCATCTGGTAAATCTTGCCGATCCGCTCCTTGCGGTCCTTGGTGGAGTTCAGCACCTGAGCGCCGTTCTCCAGGACACCGGAGTAGATGCGGACGAAGGTCAGCTTGCCCAGGTGCGGGTCGGTGGCGATCTTGAACGCCAGCGCCGCGAGCGGCTCGGCCTCGTCGGCCTTGCGCTCGACCGGGGTCTCGCCGTCCATCAGCGTGCCGGTGACGTGATCGACGTCCAGCGGCGACGGCAGGTAATCGACGACCGCGTCCAGCATGGGCTGCACGCCCTTGTTCTTGAACGCCGAACCGGTCAGCACCGGGTTGAGCTTGTCGGCCAGAGTGGCACGACGGATCGCCGTCTTCAGCTCGGCGACCGTGAACTCCTTGCCCTCCAGGTAACCCTCGGCGATCTCGTCGTCGACGTCGGCCAGCGTCTCCAGCAGAGTCTCGCGCCACTCGTTCGCGGAGTCGACCAGGTCGGCCGGAATCTCCTCGATCGCGTAGTCCTCACCCTTCTGGGTCTCGCCGCGCCACACCAACGCGCGCATGCCGAGCAGGTCGACGACGCCGATGAAGTCCGCCTCGTTGCCGATCGGGATCTGCAGCACCAGCGGAGTCGCGTTCAGCCGGTCCTTCATCATCTGCACGCAGCGGAAGAAATCGGCACCGGTGCGGTCCAGCTTGTTGACGAAGCACATCCGCGGGACGTTGTACTTGTCGGCCTGACGCCAGACGGTCTCGGTCTGCGGCTCGACGCCGGCCACACCGTCATAGACGGCGACGGCGCCGTCGAGCACCCGCAGCGACCGCTCGACCTCGACGGTGAAGTCGACGTGACCCGGCGTGTCGATGATGTTGATGGTGTGGTTCTTCCAGGTGCACTTCGTCGCGGCGGACGTGATCGTGATGCCGCGCTCCTGCTCCTGCTCCATCCAGTCCATGGTGGCGGCGCCATCGTGAACCTCACCGATCTTGTACGAGATACCGGTGTAGAAGAGGATGCGCTCGGTCGTCGTGGTCTTGCCCGCGTCGATGTGCGCCATGATCCCGATGTTGCGGGTCTTGGCGAGTTCGGCTGTGCTGGCCATCTTTCCTTCTTCGTTTCGTCTGCGGGGCTGGACTGACCGGTTGGTCGGTGAACCAGTGGGCCTGTTACCAGCGGTAGTGAGCGAAGGCCTTGTTGGACTCCGCCATCTTGTGGGTGTCTTCCCGACGCTTGACGCTCGCGCCCAAGCCGTTGCTGGCGTCCAGCAACTCGTTCATCAGGCGCTCGGTCATCGTCTTCTCCCGGCGAGCCCGCGAGTAGCCGACCAGCCAGCGCAGCGCCAGCGTGGTCTGCCGCGGCGTGCGGACCTCGACCGGAACCTGATAGGTCGCGCCGCCGACGCGGCGGCTGCGTACCTCCAGGGTCGGCTTGACGTTGTCCAGCGCACGCTTGAGCGTCACGACCGGGTCGGTGCCGTTCTTCTCACGGCAACCCTCGAGCGCGCCGTAGACGATCGCCTCGGCGGTCGAACGCTTGCCGTCGGTCAGGATCTTGTTGACCAGCTGGGTCACCAGCTGGGACTGGTAGACCGGGTCGACGACCAGGGGACGCTTGGGAGCGGGGCCCTTACGAGGCATCGTCAATCTCCTTGTTGTTCGCGCCGGCCGCCATCAGGACTTCTCCTTCTTGGCGCCGTAGCGGCTGCGGGACTGCTTGCGGTTGCGGACACCCTGGGTGTCCAGCGAGCCGCGAATGATCTTGTAGCGGACGCCCGGCAGGTCCTTCACCCGACCACCGCGCACCAGCACGATGGAGTGCTCCTGCAGGTTGTGACCGACGCCCGGGATGTAGGCGGTGACCTCGATACCCGAGGTGAGCCGGACACGCGCGACCTTGCGCAGCGCCGAGTTCGGCTTCTTCGGGGTCGTGGTGTACACGCGGGTGCACACGCCTCGCCGCTGCGGGGAACCCTTCAGCGCCGGGGTCTTGGTCTTCCCGATCTTGTCCTGCCGGCCCTTGCGGACCAGTTGCTGGATCGTAGGCATTCGGCCTGCAATCTCCTCGTTCGTCTGCGGTACGTCGGGGCGGTGCGCCCGGCTGCTGGCTGCTGGCTGTTATCGCCTTCCGGTCCCCGCGGTCGGGCGTGTCGCGCCCGGCCCCAGAGTGCAACCGCGGCATCCAGCCGCAGTCCCTACCGGACGGCCCCCTTGCGGGAACCCGACCCGTCGTCTTGCCACCGCCTGTAACGGTGTCCGGTGCGCCGCTTGTGGTGCTGGGCAGCAGGCGCTCGCGACGGGCACGAGTGTGCACCCGGAGTGTCCGGGCACGAAGTCAAACAATACCGGGGGTCCCGCCACGATTCAAAATCGGGGCCACCGCCGCGCCCGACGCCGAGCGTCGACTGGTGGCCTGCCAACGCCGCGGGACACCGACGTCTGACCCCTGGCACCCAATTGTACGGAGTCGCCTGACTCGCTGCCACCGGCCCGCCGGTATTAGCCGGTGTTGGCCGGAGCCCGCAAGGTCAGGCGATCCTCGACCTGCCTGCTCCCGGCTGGCTTCGACGCCGGGCTGTGACCCGTGCTATCTTCTGCACGGTTGCAAGTTGCAGTTGTCGAGGATCGTTTCTGACGCCCGAGAGCACTGGCAGCGGGCGTTGCTTGATCCCGGCTGAATGGCAGGGTGGGCAAGCCACAACCCGGTGAACCACACAGTGTGGCCACCGAAGGCATTCAGCTAGGAGAAGTACATGGCACAGGGAACCGTCAAGTGGTTCAACGCCGAAAAGGGCTTCGGCTTCATCGCGCCGGACGGCGACGGCCCGGACGTGTTCGTCCACTACTCGGCCATCAACTCCCAGGGCTACCGCAGCCTGGACGAGAACCAGCGGGTTGAGTTCGACACCACCCAGGGCCAGAAGGGCCCGCAGGCGGAGAACGTCCGCCCGCTGTAGTTCTGACGCACGTCAGACTTCCAGAAGGACCGGCACCCCGATCGGGGCGCCGGTCCTTCTGCATCTGGACCCGCACGATCTGGGCAGGCGTGCAGTGGGACTGCTGATCCCTGGTTGGCCGGTGCCGGGCCGGGCATGCTGGAGCCCATGGATCGTGAGCAGCTCGCCGGCTTCCTGCGCGGCCGCCGGGATCGGCTGCGGCCGGGCGAGGTAGGCCTGCCCGAGGGCATCCGGCGCCGCACTCCAGGCCTGCGCCGGGAAGAGGTGGCGGCACTGGCGGGGATGTCGACCGACTACTACGCCCGGCTCGAGCAGGGACGCGGCCCACGGCCGTCCGGGCAGTTGCTGGCCGCCCTGGCGCGGGCGCTGCGACTGGACCGGGACGAGTCCGATCATCTGTTCTATCTGGCGGGCCAGAACCCGCCGACCGCGCGCCCGGCTTCGGCTGCGGTGAGCCCCGGCATGCTCTGGCTGTTGGACCGGCTACCGAAGGACCCCGCCTTCGTGGTGTCCGATACCGCCGAGGTGCTGGTGCAGAACCAGATGTCGCGGCTGGTGCAGGGCCCGCTCACCGGCGAGGACGGTCGGCCGGTGAATTTCACCTTGCGCTGGTTCACCGACCCCGACGCCCGCCGCCGCTTTCCGGTCGAGGACCACTCCAAGCTGTCCCGTACGCACGTAGCAGACTTGCGCGCCACCGCGGCCAGGCGCCGCGGGCAGGCTGACATCGATGCCCTGGTGGAGCGGCTCCGGCGGGCCAGTGGCGAGTTCCGCGAGCTGTGGGATCAGCACGAGGTCGCCGTCCGGCGCCGGGACGAGAAGCGCATCATCCACCCCGAGGTCGGCCTGCTCGACCTGTGGTGCGAAAAGCTGTACGACGCCGACTCCTACCAGACCCTGGTGCTGCTGTTCCCACGACCGGGCAGTGACGCCGCGGACAAGCTCGAGCTGTTGCGGGTGATCGGCACCCAGTCCTTCACCGGCTGAGGTTGCCACGGGGCTGCTGCGCCGGCCCGAGGGCGTGGGCAGAGCCAGGCCCTGCGAGCCGGACGCACCGGAAATGCGGATCGGGCCGGTCCCACCCGGAGGTGGAACCGGCCCGATCGCCGTTCAGCTGGTCGCTCAGCGGAAGTCGTTGTACCCGAAGTCGTCGAGTGCAACGGCCTGGCCGCCGCCCTGGCCGAAGCCGTAGTAGTCGCTCTCGTCGTAGCCGGCCATGGAGAACGCGGCTGCCCGCGCCTCTTCGGTCGGGTTGACCTCGACGTTGCGGTACTTGGCGATGCCGGTACCGGCCGGGATCAGCTTTCCGATGATCACGTTCTCCTTCAGGCCGACGAGCGAGTCGCTCTTGGCCGAGATTGCCGCGTCCGTGAGGACCCGGGTCGTCTCCTGGAAGGAGGCCGCCGACAGCCACGATTCGGTGGCCAGCGACGCCTTGGTGATACCCATCAGCACCGGGCGTCCGGACGCCGGCTCGCCGCCCTCGGCGACCATCCGGCGGTTCTCTGCCTCGAAGATGGAACGCTCGACCAGCGAACCGGGCAGGAACTCCGTCGCGCCCGAGTCGATCACCGTGATGCGCTTGAGCATCTGCCGGATGATCACCTCGATGTGCTTGTCGTGGATCGCCACACCCTGGCTGCGGTAGACCTCCTGGACCTCCCGCACCAGGTGCAGCTGCACCTCACGGGGACCCATGATCCGCAGCACGTCGTGCGGGTTGACCGCACCGGCCACCAGCTGCTGCCCGACCTCCACGCGGTCGCCGTCACTGACCAGCAGCCTGGCGCGGCGCAGGATCGGGTACTCCACCTCCTCGGAGCCGTCGTCCGGCGTGACGATGAGCTTGCGCCCCGCGCCCTTACCGGTGCCCTCGACCTCTTCGATGCGGACTCGGCCGGTCGCCTCGCTGATCGGAGCCACGCCCTTGGGGACGCGGGCCTCGAACAGCTCGCCGACACGCGGCAGACCGTGCGTGATGTCGTCACCGGCGATACCACCGGTGTGGAACGTACGCATGGTCAGCTGGGTACCGGGCTCACCGATCGATTGCGCGGCGATGATGCCGACCGCCTCGCCGACATCGACCAGCTTGCCGGTCGCCAGGGAACGGCCGTAGCAGCTGGCGCAGGTGCCCAGCACCGACTCACAGGTGAGAACCGAGCGAACCCGGACCTCGGAGACGCCGCGGGTGACCAACTCCTCGATGAGCACGTCGCCCAGGTCGGCGCCGGCACTGGCGACGACCGCGCCATCCGCCTCGACATCTTCGGCGAGCACCCGGGCGTACACGCTGGTCTCGACGTTGCCGTCCTTGATCAGCGTGCCGTCCGGACCAGGAGCCGCGATCGTGAGCATCACGCCACGCTCGGTGCCGCAATCCTCCTCGCGGATGATCACGTCCTGCGAGACGTCCACCAGGCGCCGGGTCAGGTAGCCCGAGTCGGCGGTACGCAAAGCGGTGTCGGCCAGACCCTTTCGGGCACCGTGGGTGGAGATGAAGTACTCCAACACCGACAGGCCCTCGCGGAAGTTGGCCTTGATCGGGCGGGGGATGATCTCGCCCTTCGGGTTGGCCACCAGACCGCGCATGGCGGCGATCTGCCGCATCTGCATCATGTTTCCTCGCGCGCCGGAGTTGACCATGATGTAGACCGGGTTGGTCCGCGGGAAGTTCGACTCCATCTCCTTGGCGACCTCACTGGTCGCCTTGGTCCAGACCTCGACCAGTTCCTGGCGCCGCTCGTCGACGGTGATGACACCGCGCCGATACTGCTTCTCGATCTTGTCGGCGTCCTTCTCGTACTTGTCGAGAATCTCGGCCTTCTTCGGCGGCGTGACCACGTCGTCGATGGCGATCGTGATACCGGACCGGGTGGCCCAGTGGAAGCCGGCTGCCTT
Source organism: Jatrophihabitans sp. (assembly GCA_036261575.1). Classification (GTDB taxonomy): domain Bacteria; phylum Actinomycetota; class Actinomycetes; order Mycobacteriales; family Jatrophihabitantaceae; genus Jatrophihabitans_A. Next base: position 6,706 of record DATAKO010000164.1, on the reverse strand, counting down.
GAGGCTGTCCAGCGCGTTGGCCACCGCCACCTTCGGGTACCGCTCGGCCAGGTCGTTGACGATCTGGCCCAGTTCCTTCTTGGTGACCTCGTAGTTCACGAACCGGTAGTCGGCCGGCAGCGTGTCGTTGAAGATGGTCCGGCCGAGCGTGGTTTCCACGATCAGCGGCTCACCCGGGGTCCATCCTTCCGGTGCCACCCAGGGCTCACCCTTGCCGTTGTCGACGCTGGTGATGCCCTTGAGCCGGATCTTGACCGGCGCCTGCAGCCCCAGCGCCTTGGCGTCGCGGGCCATGATCGCTTCGGCCGGCGAGGAGTAGACGCCCCCGTGCCCGAGCTGGTCGGGACGAATCGTGGTCAGGTGGTACAGGCCCAGGATCATGTCCTGGGTCGGCATGGTCACCGGTCGGCCGTCAGCCGGCTTGAGGATGTTGTTCGTCGACAGCATGAGCACCCGGGCCTCGGCCTGCGCCTCGGCCGACAGCGGCAGGTGCACCGCCATCTGGTCGCCGTCGAAGTCGGCGTTGAACGCGGTGCAGACCAGCGGGTGGATCTGGATCGCCTTGCCCTCGACAAGCTGCGGCTCGAAGGCCTGGATGCCCAGCCGGTGCAGCGTCGGCGCGCGGTTCAGCAACACCGGGTGCTCCCGGATGACCTCTTCCAGCACGTCCCACACGACCGGACGAGCGCGCTCGACCATCCGCTTGGCCGACTTGATGTTCTGCGCGTGGCTCAGGTCGACCAGCCGCTTCATCACGAACGGCTTGAACAGCTCCAACGCCATCTGCTTGGGCAGGCCGCACTGGTGCAGCTTCAGCTGCGGGCCGACGACGATGACCGAGCGGCCCGAGTAGTCGACGCGCTTGCCGAGCAGGTTCTGGCGGAACCGGCCCTGCTTGCCCTTGAGCAGGTCGGACAGCGACTTCAGCGGCCGGTTGCCCGGACCGGTAACCGGACGGCCACGGCGGCCGTTGTCGAAGAGCGCGTCCACCGACTCCTGCAGCATCCGCTTCTCGTTGTTGACGATGATCTCGGGCGCACCGAGGTCGATCAGTCGCTTGAGCCGGTTGTTGCGGTTGATCACACGCCGGTACAGGTCGTTGAGATCGGAGGTGGCGAAGCGGCCACCGTCGAGCTGCACCATCGGGCGCAGATCCGGCGGGATCACCGGCACGCAGTCCAGCACCATGCCCTGGGGGGAGTTGCTGGTGTTGAGGAAGGACGCCACGACCCGCAGCCGCTTGAGCGCGCGGATCTTCTTCTGCCCCTTGCCGGAGCGGATGACCTCGCGCAGCGACTCGGCCTCGGCCTCGAGGTCGAAGTTGGCGATCAGCGTCTGCAGCGACTCCGCACCCATGCCACCGGTGAAGTAGTCACCGAAGCGGTCGCGCAGCTCGCGGTAGAGCATCTCGTCGGAGATGAGCTGCTTGACCTCGAGCTTGCGGAAGGTGTCCATCACCTCGTCGAGGCGGTCGATCTCACGCTGGGCCCGGTCGCGCAGCTGGCGCATTTCACGCTCGCCACCCTCGCGGACCTTGCGCCGGACGTCGCTCTTGGCACCCTCGGCCTCGAGCTCGGCCAGGTCGGCTTCGAGCTTCTTGGCCCGGGCGTCGATGTCGGCGTCGCGGCGCTTCTCCAGCGTCGACTTCTCCGCGCTGATCTCGGCCTCGAGCGTCGGCAGGTCGCGGTGCCGGGTCTCGGCGTCGACGGAGGTGATCAGGTAGGCGGCGAAGTAGATGATCTTCTCGAGATCCTTCGGCGCCAGGTCCAGCAGGTAACCCAGCCGGGACGGCACGCCCTTGAAGTACCAGATGTGCGTAACCGGAGCGGCCAACTCGATGTGACCCATCCGCTCGCGGCGGACCTTGGCACGAGTGACCTCGACGCCGCAGCGCTCGCAGATGATGCCCTTGAACCGGACCCGCTTGTACTTACCGCAGTAGCACTCCCAGTCCCGGGTGGGACCGAAGATCTTCTCGCAGAACAGCCCATCCTTCTCAGGCTTGAGCGTCCGGTAGTTGATGGTTTCCGGCTTCTTGACCTCGCCGTGGCTCCACTGGCGGATGTCGTCCGCGGTCGCCAGGCCGATACGCAGCTCGTCGAAGACGTTGACGTCGAGCAAGGTTCCTACCTTCTTTGCCCTTAAAACTTATGGGTATTGCTGGGTGAACGTGGGTGGCCGGGTCGGGCCTGGACTGCCAGGCCCGACCCGCCGGAGGCTAAACCTCCTCGACGCTGCTCGGCTCACGCCGGGACAGGTCGATACCCAGTTCTTCGGCGGCGCGGAACACGTCGTCGTCGGTGTCACGCATCTCGACCGCGACACCGTCGCTGGACAGCACCTCGACGTTCAGGCACAGCGACTGCAGTTCCTTCAGCAGCACCTTGAACGACTCGGGGATGCCCGGCTCCGGGATGTTCTCGCCCTTGACGATGGCCTCGTACACCTTCACCCGGCCGAGGATGTCGTCGGACTTGATGGTCAGCAGTTCCTGCAGGGCATACGCGGCGCCGTAGGCCTGCATCGCCCAGCACTCCATCTCACCGAAGCGCTGGCCACCGAACTGCGCCTTACCGCCCAGCGGCTGCTGGGTGATCATCGAGTACGGGCCGGTCGAGCGGGCGTGGATCTTGTCGTCGACCAGGTGCAGCAGCTTGAGGATGTAGACGTAGCCCACCGAGATCGGCTCCGGGAACGGTTCCCCGGACCGGCCGTCGATCAGCTGAGCCTTGCCGGTGTGGCCGATCAGCTGGTCGCCGTCCCGGGTGCGCAGGGTCGAGTCGAGCAGGCCGGTGATCTCCTCCTCGCGGGCACCGTCGAACACCGGGGTGGCGACGTTGGTGCCCGGACGACCTGAGCGGGCCGGCTCCGGCAGGCGGGCAGCCCACTCCGGAGTGCCCTCGACCTCCCAGCCGGTCTTGGCGACCCAGCCGAGGTGGGTCTCCAGGACCTGCCCGATGTTCATCCGGCCGGGCACGCCCAGCGGGTTGAGCACGATGTCAACCGGCGTGCCGTCCTTCAGGAACGGCATGTCCTCCGGCGGCAGGATCTTGGCGATGACGCCCTTGTTGCCGTGCCGGCCGGCGAGCTTGTCACCGTCCTGGATCTTGCGCTTCTGCGCGATGTAGACCCGCACCAGCTCGTTGACGCCCGGCGGCAGCTCGTCACCGTCTTCGCGCGAGAACACCCGCACGCCGATGACCTTGCCGTCGCCACCGTGGCTGACCTTCATCGAGGTGTCACGGACCTCGCGGGCCTTCTCGCCGAAGATCGCGCGCAGCAGCCGCTCCTCCGGGGTCAGCTCGGTCTCGCCCTTCGGCGTCACCTTGCCGACCAGCACGTCGCCGGTGACGACGTCCGCACCGATCCGGATGATGCCCCGCTCGTCCAGGTCGGCGAGCACCTCGTCGGAGACGTTCGGGATGTCCCGGGTGATCTCCTCGGCGCCCAGCTTGGTGTCGCGGGCGTCGACCTCGTGCTCGTCGATGTGGATGGAGGTCAGCACGTCGTCCTGGACGATGCGCTGGTTGAGGATGATCGCGTCCTCGTAGTTGTGACCCTCCCACGGCATGAACGCGACCAGCAGGTTCTTGCCCAGTGCCATCTCACCGTTGTCGGTGGACGGCCCGTCGGCGATCACCTGGCCGACCTCGACCCGCTGGCCCTCGTCCACGATCGGCTTCTGGTTGAAGCTGGTGCCCTGGTTGGAGCGGGCGAACTTGGACAGCCGGTAGGTGTTGCGAGTGCCGTCGTCGGCCATCACGGTGATGTAGTCGGCCGAAACCTCCTCGACCACACCGGCCTTGTCGGCAGTCACGGCGTCAGCTGCATCCACGGCGGCACGCAGCTCCATGCCGGTACCGACCAGCGGCGCCTCCGAACGCAACAGCGGCACGGCCTGGCGCTGCATGTTCGCACCCATCAGCGCGCGGTTGGCGTCGTCGTGCTCCAGGAAGGGGATCATGGCCGTTGCCACCGACACCATCTGGCGCGGCGAGACGTCCATGTAGTCGACCTCGGCCGGCTCGAGCAGCTCGACCTCGCCGCCCTTCTTGCGGCACAGCACCTTGTCTTCGTTGAACCGGCCGTGGGCATCGATCAGCGCGTTGGCCTGGGCGATGGTGTGCCGGTCCTCCTCATCCGCGGTGAGGTAAGCGATCTGGTCGGTGACGACACCGTTGTCCACCTTGCGGTACGGCGTCTCCACGAAGCCGAACGCGTTCACCCGGCCGTAGGAGGCCAGCGAGCCGATCAGGCCGATGTTCGGGCCTTCCGGCGTCTCGATCGGGCACATCCGTCCGTAGTGCGACGGGTGGACGTCACGAACCTCCATGCCAGCACGGTCGCGGGACAGACCGCCCGGGCCGAGCGCGGACAGCCGGCGCTTGTGGGTAAGGCCGGCCAACGGGTTCGTCTGGTCCATGAACTGGGAGAGCTGGCTGGTGCCGAAGAACTCCTTGATGGAGGCCACGACCGGACGGATGTTGATCAGGGTCTGCGGCGTGATGGCCTCGACGTCCTGAGTGGTCATCCGCTCACGGACCACGCGCTCCATCCGGGACAGACCGACCCGGATCTGGTTCTGGATCAGCTCGCCCACGGTCCGCAGCCGCCGGTTGCCGAAGTGGTCGATGTCGTCGACCTCGTAGTCGTCCTCCCCGGCGTGCAGCCGGACCAGGTACTCGATGGTCTTGACGATGTCGTCCTCGGTGAGCACGCCGGTGTTGATGTCGACGTCCAGGCCGAGCTTCTTGTTGGCCTTGTACCGGCCGACCTTGGCCAGGTCGTAGCGCTTCTGGTTGAAGAAGAGGTTCTCCAGCAGGGCCTGCGCCGACTCCTTGGTCGGCGGCTCGCCCGGGCGCAGCTTGCGGTAGATGTCCAGCAAGGCCTCGTCCTGGCCGGGGATGTGGTCCTTCTCCAGAGTGGCCAGCAGCGTCTCCGACCAGGCGAAGTGCTCGCGGATGCGGTCGGTGCTCCAGCCGAGCGCCTTGAGCAGCACGGTGACCGGCTGCCGGCGCTTGCGGTCGATCCGGACGCCGACGGTGGAGCGCTTGTCCACGTCGAATTCGAGCCACGCACCACGGCTCGGGATGACCTTGACCGAGAAGACGTCGACATCGGAGGTCTTGTCCAGGCTGCGGTCGAAGTAGACACCGGGTGAGCGGACCAGCTGGCTGACCACCACGCGCTCGGTGCCGTTGATGACGAAGGTGCCCTTGCGGGTCATCATCGGGAAATCACCCATGAACACCGTCTGGCTCTTGATCTCGCCAGTGGTGTTGTTGGTGAACTCCGCGGTCACGAACAGCGGGGCCGCGTAGGTCATGTCCTTGTCCTTGCACTCCTCGATGGAGGCCTTAACCTCTTCGAAGCGCGGCGAGGAGAACGACAGTGACATGGAGCCGGAGAAATCCTCGATCGGCGAGATCTCGCCGAGGATCTCTTCCAAGCCGGAGATGGCATTCGCGCCGGAGTTCTCCTGCGCCACCCTCTCCTTCCACGCATCGTTGCCGATGAGCCAGTCGAAGGATTCCGTCTGCAGGGCCAGCAGATTGGGAACCTCGAGCGGTTCCCGGATCTTGGCGAAGGAGGTGCGGATCGGAGCTCCAGGGATTCCCTGAACGGTGCCGGTTTCAGACTTGCCGGGGCGAGTGACTGCCAAGATGCGTCCTTCCGAGGACTGTTGCCACCGCTGCGCCGGGGCGGTTCCGCTAGGTCGATCGAGTCGATCGGGTCGATCTGTGAGACCGACGCGATCGGCCAGCTCGAGCCGAGCCGATGCAGCTTCTGAACATCGCGTGCCAAACATCGCGCGGGCCTGCTTCAACCGCCGGAATTCCGGGCCCTACTGCGGCTACGACCCGCCTGAGCGAGCGTGTCCTGGACAGCAAGAACTAGACCCTGTACGGGCCGACGGTTGTTTGAGGGCAGCGCAAATTAGCAGTCTAGCTGCTCTGGGCACGCCTGTCCACACCGCCTCCGTGGAGGCGGCGGTCCGGCCGGTCCTGCTGTCGTGGTTCGCCACCGGGACCTGCCGGTCTCGGTGGGTCGTCGCGCTCATACGGACCCGCCACGGCGATCGTGCTGCCGTCCGCCACGCCGAAATTGCGGGCGCTGCTGGGAAAAGGGTGCCCCGGTCTCGACCTGCAGTCAAGCGTTTCGGCCGCGACAGCGGAAGTTTCACCGGCTGGACAGCCCCCGGTCACGCCCCTGATTCGCTGGCAGGCCGATGGCACTTCACCTCCGACCATCCGATACGACGTACAAGGCGCAGCTGGATCAAATCGGGTCGAACTTCGCGATCAGCCAGTGGCCGGCGACCCGGTCGAGCGTCGCGCGCACCCGGAACAGGTCGGTGCGGGGCGCGCTGGTGGCGGTGTTGGTGACCTTCTGCTCGCCGAACACGATCACCGTGACCTGCTGCCCGTCCGGCGAGACGGACTCGACCCCGCCGCCGTCCGTGCTGGCCTGCACCACGGCCTTCAGCTTCAACGCGCTTGGCTTGATCGAGGTGGTCATCGCCTTGGCGTAGTCATCGGCTGCCCGGCCGGTCAGCGCCGCCTTACCCTTGGCCAGGCCTTCGTCGAAGGTCCGGTAGTCGTAGGAGAGCACCAGCGGCACCTCGGACTTGGCTGCCGCCAGCGCCTGGTCACGCTGCCCGGTGCTGCCTTGGCGGGCCGGCAGCACCAGCGCGACCACCACGGCC
>DATAKO010000160.1:0-4390 GCA_036261575.1 Jatrophihabitans sp. | reverse complement strand
GAGGCTCGCTAGCGTGATGTCCGTGACCGACCACCCGCACCTGCAGGTTCATGCACCCGGCAGCACGGAGGCCGTGGTGCTGGTGTTGCACGGTGGCCGAGAGGTCGGCACCACGCCGGTGCGGCCGCAGCAGCTGGCGGTGCTACGGATGCTGCCGTTCGCCCGAGCCGTGCGCCGGCACGCCGGCGACCGCGTTGCGGTGGCGCGACTGCGCTACCGGGTCCGGGGCTGGAACGCGGCCGCCGGCCGGACGCCCGATCCGGTGCGCGACGCCGAGTGGGCGCTTGCCGAACTGGCTGAGCGGTTCCCGGGCCGCCCGATCGGCCTGATCGGACACTCGATGGGCGGCCGCACCGCGCTCTGGGTGGCCGGCCATCCCGCGGTCAGCACGATCGCCGCGCTGGCGCCGTGGATCGAGGGCGGAGACCCGGTCGAGCAGCTGGCCGGCCGCCGGATCCTGTTCATGCACGGCACTGCGGACCGGATGACGAGCCCGCGGCGCACGACGGCCCTCGCCGAGCGGCTGGCCGAGGACGGCGCGGACGCCGGCCTGGTCCTGGTTGACGGCGAGAAGCATGCGATGCTGGGACGGCCTCGGCTCTGGCATCAGCTCGCGTCCCAGTTCGTACTGGCAGGCCTGCTGACCGGGTTCGAGCCATCCGACTGGCCGGGCGCTCCGAATGACTGGCGCTTGGTTGTGCAGGCACGCGCTCGCATAACCTACTGACACCAGCCGGAAAGGGCCCACGCATGACCCGTCGTCGGATTGCCGTCATCGGCAGCGGTGTGGCCGGGCTGACCGCCGCCTACATCCTGCAGCGCCAGGCGGACGTGACCCTGTACGAGGCCGACGAACGCCTGGGCGGCCACGCGCACACCCACGACCTGCTCGATGATGCCGGCCGCGCCGTCCAGGTGGACACCGGATTCATCGTGCACAACCGGCGCACCTACCCGAACCTGCTCCGGCTCTTCTCCGAGCTCGGCGTGGCGACCCAGGAGTCGGAGATGAGCATGTCGATCTCCTGCGCCGGTTGCGGGCTTGAATATGCCGGCGCGCTCGGGATGTCCGGACTGTTTCCTCGCGCGGCCAACGCTACGAATTCGCGGTACCTGTACATGCTGAGCGAGGTGATCCGGTTCCATCGCCGGGCCAGGTCACTGCTCGCAGCAGGTGGGCCGGCGGCCGGCGCGCCGGAGCAGACGGCCCCGGAGCAGACGGCCCCGGAGCAGACGATGGACGAGTTCCTGGCCGCCGGACGGTTCAGCCGCTATTTCCGGCTTCACTTCGTCACCCCGCTCATCTCCGCGGTGTGGTCCTGCGCCCCGTCGGTCGCCGGCCGCTACCCGGCGCGGTACCTGTTCCAGTTCCTGGACAACCACGGCATGCTCAGCGTCACCGGCAGCCCGCAGTGGCGCACCGTGTCCGGCGGCTCGGCCCGCTACGTCGAGCGCACAGCCAAGCACCTGTCGGCCGTGCTCACCTCCACTCCGGTGCGCTCGGTACGGCGGCTGGGTGCCGGCGGCGTCGAGGTCCGCGACGACGCCGACAACCTCGAGCGCTACGACGCAGCGGTGCTGGCGACCCACCCGAACCAGGCGCTGGCGATGCTGGCCGACCCGACCCAGAACGAGCGCGACACGCTGTCGGCGATCGGCTACTCCCTCAACCCGACCATATTGCACTCAGACACCTCGGTGCTGCCGCGCGCAGGCAAGGCCAGCGCCTCCTGGAACTACCGGCTGCCGGCCTGCGACGCGAGCGCTGACAGCGTGCACGTCAGCTACGACATGAACCGGTTGCAGCGGCTGGACACCGACACCAGGTACCTGGTCACGCTGAACGGCGATGACCGCGTGGCACCGGAGCGGGTGATCGACCGGATGGTCTACGAGCACCCGATCTTCACCCCGGAATCGGTGGCCGCCCAGACGAGGCTGCCGCTGCTGAACGACGGAACCCTGGCGTTCGCGGGCGCCTACCACGGCTGGGGCTTCCACGAGGACGGCTGCCGCAGCGGCGTCGCGGCCGCGGCCAGCCTGGGCGTGCCGTGGTAGGCCCGGCCACCCCGGCGCGCTACGACGTCGAGATCGGGCATCGGCGCCGCGACCCGATCGAATACGGGTTCCAGCAGCGCAGCAGCACCTGGCTCGTCGATCTCGATGCGGTACCGCGGTTGCCGCGCGGGCTGGGCTGGCTCGTCCGGTTCGCGTCCCGGGATCACCTGGGAGATCCGCGGCTGTCGCTGCGGGACAACTTGAACCGGTTCGTGGTCGACTCGGGTCGCCAGCGGCCGGAGCGGATCCTGATGCTGGCCAACCCGAGAGTGCTCGGATACGTCTTCAACCCGCTGTCGGTGTTCTACTGCTACGGAGCGGACGGCCGGCTGGCCTACACGGTGGCCGAAGTCCGCAACACCTACGGCGGCCGGCACACCTACCTGCTGGAGACGGATGGCTCGGACCGGGCCAGGACCGACAAGCGGTTCTACGTCTCACCGTTCTACCCGGTCGACGGCTACTACACGATGTCGCTGCCCGAACCTGACCAGCAGCTGACCGTCACGGTGACGCTGCACCGCCCCGGCGACCGGCCGTTCGCAGCCGTCATGCAGGGCCGGCGAGTAGCAGCGGTCGCCTCGCTCTGGACGGCACTGCGCTCTCCGCTGGCCACGAGGGCCGTCATGTTCGGCATCAAACGACATGGAATCACCTTGTATTTGAAGGGTTTGCGTCCTTACCCCCGGGGCGGACGGAACACCCGAGACGATCCGGCGAGACCAGCGCAGCAAGCCCCGAGTTCGCCCGGTGGCTCGCAGCCCGAGCCGGCGCACACGAAGTCCGTGGAAGTGAGTGAGGCCCGATGACCAACACCCTGACCCGATCGAGCGTGATCGACGCCAGCCGGTGGCCTGATGTCGTTGCAGTACCGGACAATCCGCTGCGCGCGAAGATCGCGGAGCGGCTGTGGAAGCACGCGGTGAAGTCGCTGCCGATCCGGGTGACGACCGCTGACGGCCTGCGCTACGGCACCGGCGTCGCCACCGACCCGGACCTGCACCTGCTCCGTCCGGATGACCTGTTCCGCCGGCTTGCCGACAGCGGGCTGATCGGCTTCGGCGAGTCCTACATGGCCGGTGACTGGACCTCGGACGATCTGGCCGGCGTGCTCACCGTGATGGCCAGCCGCATGTCGACACTGATTCCGCCGCTGCTGCAGCGATTGCGATCTGCGGTGGTGCACGCGCGGCCTGCGCAGCAGGACAACACGCTGTCCGGTTCGCGGGAGAACATCCACCGGCATTACGACCTGTCCAACGAGCTGTTCCAGCTGTTTCTCGACCCGACACTGACGTACTCCTCGGCGCTGTTCGAGGCTGATCCGGCCAGCAGCGTGGAGCAGCTCAGCGAGGCGCAGCACCGCAAGATCGACCGGCTGCTCGACATCGCCGGCGTCCAGCAGGGCACGCGCCTGATCGAGATCGGCACCGGCTGGGGCGAGCTTGCCATTCGCGCCGCCCGGCGCGGCGCGCAGGTGACGACGGTGACCATCTCGACCGAGCAGGCAGAACTCGCCGGTCGCCGCATCGCCGAGGCCGGCTTGTCCGACCGGGTCGAGGTGCGGTTGCAGGACTACCGCCAGGTGACCGGCCAGTTCGATGCTTTGGTGAGCGTGGAGATGATCGAGGCGGTAGGGGCCAACCACTGGCACGAATACTTCGGCAGCATCGAACGATTGCTGCGCCCGGGTGGCCGGGCCGGCCTGCAGGCGATCACGATGCCGCACGACCGCATGCTCGCGAGCATGAACACCTACACCTGGATCGTGAAGTACATCTTCCCCGGCGGCCAGCTGCCGTCGGTGCGTTCGGTCCGCCAATCCAGCGACGATGCCGGCCTGACCGTCGCCTCCGAATTCGCCTTCGGCCTGCATTACGCCGAGACACTCAAGCGCTGGCGCGAAGTGTTCGAGGCCAACGCCGACCGGGTGGCGGCGCTGTCCCCCGACTTCGACCTGGCCTTCCGCCGAATGTGGACGCTGTACCTGGCCTACTCCGAGGCGGGCTTCCGGTCCCGCTACCTCGATGTGATCCAGTTCGGCCTGACGAAAGCAGCCTGAGACATGACGATCGCCCGCAAGCTCGCCGACCTGATGCACCCGTTGGTGGGCGGCGAACTGCCGGTCCGGATCCGCGCATGGGATGGCAGCGAGGCCGGCCCGGCAGGTGCGCCGGTACTGCACATCACCAGCCGCAAGGCGCTGCGCCGCCTGCTGTGGCAGCCGGATGAACTCGGTATCGCGCAGGCCTACATCACCGGGGAGGTGGACGTCCCGGGCGGTGCCACGGAGCTTGCCGACGGGCTGCGTCAGGTCTGGCGGCACGCCCGG
>DATAKO010000151.1:0-29445 GCA_036261575.1 Jatrophihabitans sp. | reverse complement strand
CAGCGCCTTCAGCCCCAGCTTCCAACCCTGGAAGTAGACGTCGGCGATCTCGTCGACGGTCGCCGACTCAGGCAGGTTGACCGTCTTGGAGATCGCACCGGACAGGAAGGGCTGCGTCGCCGCCATCATGCGCACGTGACCCATCGGCTTGATGGCACGCACACCCATCGCGCAGTCGAAGACCTCGTAGTGCTCAGGCCGCAGACCCGGGGCGTCCTGCACATGGCCGTGCTCGCCGATGTACTCGACGATCGCCTCGATCTGCTCCTGCTGGTAGCCCAGGGCGACGAGGGCACGCGGCACCGTCTGGTTGACGATCTGCATGGAGCCACCGCCGACCAGCTTCTTGAACTTCACCAGGGCCAGGTCTGGCTCGATACCGGTCGTGTCGCAATCCATCATCAGACCGATGGTGCCGGTAGGCGCGAGCACGGAGGCCTGGGCGTTGCGCCAGCCGTTCGTCGCCCCGATGCGCAGGCCCTCGGCCCACTGCTTGGTCGCCTCGGCGAGCACCGCCTTGTCCGTCTCGTGCATGCTGCGCACCAGATCGTTGGCGGCTGCATGCTTGCGCATCACCCGGGCGTGCGCCTCCGCGTTTCGCGCGAAGCCGTCGTAGGGCCCGACGACGCCGGCCAGTTCGGCCGATCGGCGGTAGGCGGTACCTGTCATCAGCGAGGTGATTGCTGCAGCCATCGCCCGGCCACCGTCGGAGTCGTAGGCCAACCCGGAGGCCATCAGCAGCGCGCCGAGGTTGGCGTACCCAATGCCGAGCTGGCGGTAGGCGCGGGTGTTCACGCCGATCGCCTCGGTCGGGAAGTCAGCGAAGCAGATGGAGATATCCATCGCCGTGATGATCAGCTCGACTGCCTTGACGAACTTCGCAGAATCGAAGTGGTTGCCCTCCCCCAGGAACTTCATGAGGTTCAGCGAGGCCAGGTTGCAGGAAGTGTTGTCCAGGCTCATGTACTCCGAGCACGGATTGGATGCGTTGATCCGGCCGGACTCGGGGTTGGTGTGCCAGTCGTTGATGGTGTCGTCGTACTGGATGCCCGGGTCGGCGCACTCCCACGCGGCCTGAGCGACCTTGCCGAAAAGCTCACGGGCGTCCACGGTCTCGATCACCTCGTGCGTGCTGCGCGAACGCAGGCCGAACTCCGTGCCCTGCTCAACAGCGCGCATGAACTCGTCCGATATCCGAACCGAGTTGTTCGCGTTCTGGTACTGCACGGAGGTGATGTCAGCGCCACCAAGGTCCATGTCGTAGCCGGCGTCGCGCAGGACGCGGATCTTGTCCTCCTCACGCGCCTTGGTCTCGACGAACTCGACGATGTCGGGGTGGTCGATGTCGAGCACGACCATCTTGGCTGCCCGCCGCGTGGCCCCACCTGACTTGATGGTTCCCGCGGAGGCATCAGCACCGCGCATGAAGCTGACCGGTCCGGAGGCAGTGCCACCGGAGGACAGCAACTCCTTGGACGAGCGGATCCTGGACAGGTTCAGGCCGGCACCCGAGCCGCCCTTGAAGATCAGCCCCTCCTCCCGGTACCAGTTCAGGATCGAGTCCATCGTGTCGTCGACGGCCAGGATGAAGCAGGCACTGACTTGCTGCGGCGAGGAGGTACCGACGTTGAACCACACCGGCGAGTTGAAGCTGAACACCTGGTGCAGCAGCATCCAGGTCAGTTCGTGAGCGAATACCTCGGCGTCCTGCGGCGAGGCGAAGTAGCCGTATTCCTCGCCCGCGACGCGGTACTTGGTGACCACGCGATCGATCAACTGCTTGAGTGACCACTCGCGCTGGTCGGTACCGACGGCACCGCGGAAGTACTTGGTGGTAACGATGTTGGCCGCATTGACAGACCACGACGTAGGAAATTCAACGCCACGCTGCTCGAAGTTGATCGAGCCGTCGCGCCAGTTGGTCATGACGACATCGCGACGTTCCCACTGCACCTCGTCGTAAGGGTGCACACCCTCAGTGGTGTAGATCCGCTCGATGTGCAGGCCGTTGGCGGGGAAAACACTCTGCGCTTCGGCGCGAGACCCGGCGTGCTTGGCCGAGCCCTTGGTCGACTTCTTGCCCGACCCATCGACGGAACCACTGGAACCGCCTTCGACAACTTCGGTCATGACCTGGGGTCTTCCTCTCTCGGTGTACAGATCTGTGGTGATGCGGCCGGCGGACGGCCCTCAGGAGAAGGCCTCGACGCGCTAGGGGGTGATGCGAAATCGTGGCGGTACTGCGTTGTCTCTGGTCAGGGGCTCAGCTTCGGCTACTGGCCGCGGGTGCCGGTCGGTGGCTCATGTGTGCTCGGTGAGGCGATGCCCGGCTCGTAGCTCCCCGATGGCCTTCTCGAAGTCATCGATCGAGCTGAATGACTGGTAGACGCTGGCAAAGCGCAGGTAGGCAACCTCATCGAGCTCTCGCAGCGGCCCGAGGATGGCCAGCCCTACTTCGGGAGCGGGCACCTCGGCGGCTCCGGTGGCCCGGATCGTCTCTTCGACGGTCTGCGCGAGCTGCGCCAGCGCGTCCTCGTCGACCGGCCTTCCCTGACAGGCCCGGCGCACCCCGTTCACAACCTTGGTACGGCTGAACGGTTCGGTGACGCCACTGCGCTTGATCACCGCGAGGGTCGCCTCCTCCAGAGTGGTGAAGCGCTTACCGCACTCCGGGCAGCTACGTCGCCGTCGGATCACCTGTCCCTCGTCCTGCTCCCTGGAGTCAACGACGCGAGAGTCAGGGTGTCGGCAGTACGGACACCGCATGTAGCGCACCTCCCTCGCAGACTCGGCGCACACTCACCCGTGAAACTCCACGCTGGGCGTACGCATGTAAGACCAATGTTCAGTTCACCGCTGCTTCGGCACGCCCCAGGCAGTGATTATCAACAGCGTGCTGTCCATAACCTGGGGATGATCGGTGGACGATCGACCCGCCTCTGTAGATGGGGTGTGGAGAAGTCCGACCCAACCTGTGGACGAACCACATCGGTGTAACTACTACATCTAGGGGTGCAACGTTAGGACGTCGGTCGCTGTTCCGCAAGCCGCGACACGTCGAAATTTCTGCCGACCCTTCGGACCCCTGGATGGCGGAGCCGGCAATGAGCTAAGGCTCTACCGAACGTTGAGGGTTTGGCCAACCGAAAGGTTTACAGAAGCGAGGTGGTTGACCCGGCGCAACCGATCCACGACCAGCCTCGGGTCACTTGCAGGATCCACCCGCCGCGCGATTGACCACAGCGTGTCACCGTCGCGCACGACGACCGTCGAGGCCGGCACGGCCGCTGCCGGCGGAAGCGCCTGAGGGGCAGCCGCCCGGGACGCGTGAGCAAGTACCAGCACACCCAGCGCTGCGGCCACGACGGCGATCGTCGCAGCCAGCCTGCCCCGGCGCGTCAACCTGACCGAACTCGGAGAAGCGTCGATCTCCTCGAAGCACACTCGATTCCGGAACCCGGCATGCTGGCCCGGGCCGACGACCCGCGAGAAGTCCGGACCTCGCATGGGGACGGCCAGCGGTACAGACCCAGCCGCAACCGCCTTGGGCTCGGGCGCTGCAGTCACCGGTGCCTGCACGAGCAGAGCGGCGGGCACCACGACCAGATGCCGAGGACGGGGCGCGAAGCGCCGAGCCCGATCCGGGATGTGCACCTCTGGCGGGAACTCGCTTGCGACCGACATGTCTTCCTCCACTCCGTGTCGGACCCGCAGGATCCGACGCCTCACCGGTACGGTCCGTATCGAACATGTTTTCGATCGAACGCTTGTTTGAATGTCTACCACCTGGCTCCGACAGAAACCAGGGATCCGACACACCGATTCGAACGGATGTTTGAATGACCGCCGTTTTAGCGCTAGGTTCGGCAGCGAATCGGGACCCAGCCTCAACAACCTCGCCCCAGCGGGCGAAGTTGCTGTCGCGGGGCCGGTAGCGCAGCAGCAGACAACGCAACGCGCCGCACGTTCGCAACTGCAGTGCGGATCAGCAGAGAAGGAGAGCTCGGTGGCGAAACCCCTCAAGCCTGTCCCGCGGCGCGGCCCAGGACGGCCGAAGAACAGCAGCATCGCCGAGTTTCCCGGTTCAGCCCAGGCTGACGGCCTTACTGCACGCCAGCGGATCATCCTGAGCGTCATTCGCGAAGCGGTACAGGAGCGCGGCTTTCCTCCGAGCATGCGCGAGATCGGCGACGCGGTCGGCCTGCAGTCGACCTCCAGCGTTGCTCACCAGCTCGCCGTGCTGGAGCAGAAGGGTTTCATCCGCCGGGACCCGAACAAGCCCCGGGCCCTGGACGTGCGGACTCCGGAAGAGGCGGAAACCTCGGTCGCGCGACCTGCCAGCAGCGCCCTCGATCCCAGCCTGCACCCGCTGCAGGACGACGCCCTCAACGCGGCAGCACCGGCACCCGTACTCGTCCCTGTGCTCGGGCGCATCGCGGCCGGCGGCCCGATCCTGGCTGAACAGCTCGTCGAAGAGGTGTTCCCGCTCCCCCGCAACCTTGTCGGCGAGGGAACTCTGTACATGCTGCGGGTCCAGGGAGACTCGATGGTGGATGCCGCAATCGCCGACGGGGACTGGGTCGTGGTGCGCCAGCAGCAGGACGCCGAGAACGGCGACATCGTCGCAGCCATGATCGACGGTGAGGCGACTGTCAAGACATTCCGCCGCCGCGACGGTCACGCGTGGCTGCTGCCGCAGAATTCCGCCTATTCGCCGATTCCGGCCGACGACGCCAGCATCCTCGGCCGTGTGGTCGCCGTACTGCGCAAGGTCTGACTGCTCCCTGGCCGAGCCCGCCCGACGCATGCGCTGGTCGGCGGTCTCGGCCGCGCCGAACTCACGTCAGCGGTGTGCCGGCCTACTGCTCGTGGGGTAGCTGAGACTGCCCCGATGCCGGGGTGGCTTGCTCGGGCGCCGGCGGGGTGACCGGGGGAACTGCAACGGGGGGCACCTGCTGGCTCACCGGCGCAACCGGGACGACGGGCACGGCCGGAGCCTCAGCTTGCTGGACGTCCGTGGCGGTCCCGGTTTTGGCGCGCTCGGCAGCCTCGCGGGCCTCGTCGTCCTCGGTCAGGCCCTTCATCTCGGTCTTGAAAATGCGCAGCGAACGACCCACCGAACGCGACATCTCGGGCAGCTTCTTATAGCCGCCGAACAGCAGTGCGGCGACGACGATCAAGATGATCCAGTGTGACGGGGATTCGAAACCCATGGCGCAACTCTCCTAGCCGGCTAGATGCCCAAGCCTAACCCTCCGCCGAACCGACGCGTCGAAACCTCGGCGATCCGCAGGGAGGGTGACGAGCTCCCGCTGTGCTGGGGCCGGCTTCAGACCGCAGCGAATTGGGCGAGCACTGCCGCCAGATCCGACCGCACCCGGGCGCTGATGACCGTGCCGTCACCGGTGTGATCCTCGGAGTCGACCTCTCCCTCGGCATGTATACGCGCCACCAGGTCTCCCCGGGTATATGGGATGAGTGCGTGAATCGCCTGATCCGGGTGCGGCAGCCGAGACTCGATCACTTGCATCAGCTCGGCCAGGCCGGCCCCAGTACGCGCCGAGACGAACACGGCGTCCGGCACCAAAGTGCGCAGTCGCAGTTGGGTCTCGGCGTCGGCAGCGTCGATCTTGTTGAACACGATCTGCTCGGGCACGCCGAGCGCATCGATGTCTGCCAGCACCTCGCGCACCGCCCGGATCTGAGCCTCCGGGTCATCGTCGGCCGCGTCCACAACATGCAGGATGAGGTCGGCGGCGGCAACCTCCTCGAGCGTGGAACGAAACGCCTCCACCAGCTGATGCGGCAGGTGTCGGACGAAGCCCACCGTGTCGGAGAGCGTGTAGACGCGGCCGTCCTCCGTCTCCGTGCGCCGGACGGTCGGATCCAGGGTTGCGAACAGGGCGTTCTCGACCAACACGCCGGCGTTGGTCAGCCTGTTCAACAGCGAGGACTTGCCCGCGTTGGTGTACCCGGCCAGCGCGACGGCCGGAACCTCGTTCCTGCTCCGCTGAGCACGCTTGAGATCGCGTGCCGTCTTCATGCCGGAAATCTCCTTGCGCAACTTCGCCATCCGGGAAGTGATGCGCCGCCGGTCGATCTCGAGCTTGGTCTCACCGGGCCCGCGGCCGCCGATGCCGACGCCGTTGGCCGCCCGGCCACCCACCTGACGAGACAGCGACTCACCCCAGCCTCGCAGCCTCGGCACCAGGTACTGCAACTGCGCCAGCTCGACCTGGGCCTTGCCCTCGCGGCTGCGTGCATGCTGGGCGAAGATGTCGAGGATGAGGGCGGTGCGGTCCACGACCTTCACCTTCACCACCTCCTCCAGCTGCCGGAGCTGGCCAGGCGCGAGTTCACCGTCACAGATGACCGTGTCGGCGCCTGTGGCGGCGACGATATTGCGCAGCTCCTTGGCCTTGCCAGAGCCGATATAGGTCGCGGGGTCCGGCCGATCACGCCGCTGGATCAGGCCGTCCAGCACCTCCGAGCCTGCAGTCTCTGCCAGCCGAGCAAGCTCGTGCAGCGAGTTCTCTGCCTCCGCCAGCGTGCCGGCGGTCCACACGCCAACCAGCACTACACGTTCCAGGCGAAGCTGGCGGTACTCGACCTCGGTGACATCGGTGAGTTCGGTGGACAGGCCGGCCACCCGGCGCAGCGCGGCACGCTCGGAAAGATCGAACGAGCCGAGACTCAGGTCCGGCTCACCCGCCTCGGCGGCGTACTCGAGCTCTGCAGCGGAGCCGGTCTCGTCCTCGTGCCCGGTTCCGTCCCCGTTCACGAGGACGATCTCGGCGTCGTTCACGTCCTGGGATCTTCTGTGCGCAGTCATTGCATCCATCGTTACAGGCAAACGCAGGGCGGTGCCAAGGAATTTCGCCGGCAGCGGGCAAGCTCACCCGCGCCAGTCATCACCGGTGACGCGCCAGCCAGGCCCGATCCAGGTGGAGTTCGGCCACCAGCTCGGCCGGCCCGGTGAGGGTGAGGCCGCCCGCGTCGTTTGGCGCTACCTGGCACGAACCCCCCGGCACGCTGATCTGCCACGGACCGTCACCGGCTGCGGCCGCCACGGCGCAGATGCCGGTACCGCAGGAGCGAGTCTCGCCCACGCCGCGCTCGTGCACCCGCATCTGGAGCCGACCCGGTCCGGTGCGCACGAAGAACTCGACGTTCTGGCCGCCAGGCAGCGCCGGCTGCACCAAGGGCGCCGTGCTGAGGTCCAGCGCGGCGAGCTCCGCGAGCGAATCCAGCTCGACCACCACGTGCGGGTTGGGCAGCGAGTAGGCCACTGCCTGATACCGCCCGGCGACGACCGGACGCTCGTTCCCACGCACAGCCACACCCATGTCGACACTGACCTGGTTGCGGGTCAAGGTCACCGGCTTCGGACCACCCCGGGTGGCGATGGTCGCCGAGTCTCCGATCAGGCCGGCGTCATGCAGATACCGTGCAAAGACCCGCACGCCGTTGCCGCACATCTCGGCCAGCGATCCGTCGGCGTTGCGGTAGTCCATGAAGAATTCCGCCACATCAGCCTGGCGCTGAACCTCGGGCTCGCCGGCCAGGGCCGTCCGCACTACCCGAAGCACTCCGTCCGCGCCGATGCCCGCATGCCGATCACACAGCGACCGCACCAGGGCCTCGGTCAACTCGAGCGCACCGTCCAGATCCGGCAGCAGTACGAAGTCGTTCTCGGTGCCGTGGCCCTTCAGCGCGCGCACCGGGTAGGTGTCCTCGCTTGCGGACTGGTCAGCTGTCACCGCTCCAGCGTAGGTGAACACGCCCGGAGGGCCTGGTCGAGGAGGTCCGGCGCCGCTGCGTCCAACCAGACGATCCGCTGGTCGCGGCGGAACCACGACCGCTGCCGTCGGACGAAGCGGCGCGTGCCGCGCACGGTCTGCTCCACTGCCTCGTTCAGGTCCCCGCACAGCTGTCCCTGCTCGTCCAGCACCGCCAGCAGCTGCTGGTACCCGAGCGCCTTGGCGGCCGTGGGACTGCCGCGCAGGCCCCGGTCGAGCAAGGCCTGGACCTCAGCCAGCAAGCCCTGCGACATCATCCGCTCGACGCGCAACGCGACCCGGTCGTCGAGGTCCACCCGGTCCAGCCCGAGCTGCACGGTGCGATACACCGATTCGAACGCCGGCATCCGTGCGGTGAACGGACCGCCGGTCAGCTCGATCACCTCCAGTGCGCGCACGATCCGCCGCCCGTTGCTAGGCAGGATCGCGGCGGCCGCAGCGGCGTCCAGGCCGGCCAGCCGCCCGTGCAGGGCGCTCGCCCCGCGTTCGGCGAGTTCGGCGGTCAAGCGCGCCCGGATCTGCGGTGACTCACCGGGAAAGTCCAGGTGATCCAACGCCCCCCGCAGGTACAGCCCGGAGCCGCCGACGAGAATGGGCAGCCGGCCGCGATCGGAGATCTCGACAATGGCGGCACGGGCCAGGGCCTGATACTCGGCGACCGCTGCGGACTTGTCCAGCGGCCAGATGTCGAGCAGGTGGTGCGGGATCCCACCTCGCTCGGACAGCGGCAGCTTGGCGGTGCCGATGTCCATCCCGACGTAGAGCTGCATGGAGTCGGCGTTGATGATCTCGCCGTTCAACCGCTGGGCCAGCGCGACCGCCAGGTCGGATTTGCCGGTTGCGGTGGGTCCCACGACGGCCAGCACGGGCGTCTGGGAAGGCGGTCGGCTGGTGACAGTCACGTTGCAAGAGGCTAACCGGCTGCACCTGCACCGGCGCTTGTCGTGTCTAATGCACGATATGAGTTCGGAGTGGGGACGGATCGACGAGCAAGGCACCGCGTACGTCAAGACCGCTGATGGCGGCGAGCGCGAGATCGGATCATGGCAGGCAGGTGACGCGGACGCCGGCCTGGCGTACTTCGTCCGCAAGTTCGATGACCTGCAGACCGAGGTCGAGCTGCTCGCCAGGCGGCTGGAATCCGGTAACGGCGACGCCCGAGCCACCAAGTCTCAGGCGATGGCGTTGCATGCCTCGCTGCCGACGTTCAGCGCCATCGGCGACTTCGCGTCGGTCGACCGCCGCCTGATCGAATTGATCAGTGCCGCCGACAGCAAGATCGGTGAGCAGGCCGAGGCCAAGGAGGCGGCCCGCGCGGAAGCGATCGCCAAGAAGGAAGCCCTCGCGGCCGAAGCCGAGCAGCTGGCTGAGTCCACGCAGTGGAAGGTGGCCGGTGACCGATTCCGCACGATCGTCGACGAGTGGAAGCTCATCAAGGGGATCGACCGCAAGACCGACGACGCACTGTGGAAGCGGTTCGCCGCCGCACGGGATGCGTTCGGCAAGCGTCGTGGCAGCCACTTCGCCCAGCTGGACACCGAGCGCGAGGCGGCAAAGTCGATCAAGGAGCGACTGGTCCGCCGCGCCGAGGAACTGGCCGCCTCGGACGACTGGCGCGAGACCGCGCAGGCGCTGAAGGGGCTGATGGCCGAGTGGAAGGCGGCGCCGCGGGCGAACCGGTCGACCGAGGACGCGCTGTGGAAGCGATTCCGAGCAGCGCAGGACGCCTTCTTCGAACGCCGATCCGGCGTCTTCGCCGAACGGGACGCTGAACAGGCGCAGAACCTCAAACAGAAGGAGGCCGTGATCGCCGAGGCCGAGGCTCTGGATGTGTCCAACCCCCGGCAGGCCCAGGTGGCCTTGCGCGATCTGCAGGAGCGGCTGGACTCCTACGGTCACGTGCCCCGGGACGCCATGCAGCGCGTCGAGGCCCGGATGCGGGCTGCCGAGCAGCGGGTGCGGGACGCCCTGGATGCCGAGTGGAAGCGCAGCGCACCGGAGTCGAACCCGTTCCTGGCACAGTTGAAGGAGCGGCTGGCCGAGGCGGAGACGAAGCTTGCCAAGGCGCAGGCTTCCGGCGATGCTGGCCGCATTGCCAAGGCGCAGGCAGAGGTGGAGCAGCGCAAGGCGCTCATCCCCGGAGCCTGATCGGTCCGCCGGTAAGCCGCGTCGCTCAGCGCGGCCTGGTGCCGATGCTCAGCAGCTGAGGTTGCGGCCGGTGATCGCTGTTCGTGCCGGCGCCGCGCCAGCGACGGTGCTCGGTGATCGGAGCGTCGGCGACGAGGTGGTGCGGCGCGGCGTAGGTGATCTCCGCCGTCACCACGTCACCCGCGCCGACCACCGCTGAACCTGGTGAGACGTGCACCAGCCGACCGTCCCGAGCCCGGCCGGAAATGCGGGCGTTCCTTGCGTCCTTCTTGCCTTCGAAGGCGCTGACCAGCACCTCAGCAGGTGTTCCGACCAGCGCGCGGTTCTCAGCCCAGCTGATGTCTTCCTGCAGCGCAGTCAGCCTCTCGTAGCGCTCCTGCACGACCGCCTTGGGGATCTGATCGGCCATGGTGGCTGCGGGTGTTCCCGGACGCGGCGAGTACTGGAACGTGAAGGCGCTGGCGAACCTGGCGTGCTCGACGACCTGCAGCGTCTGTTCGAAATCGGCTTCGGTCTCGCCGGGGAAGCCGACGATGATGTCGGTGGTGATAGCCGCATGCGGCATCGCGGCCCGCACCGAGGAAATGATGTCCAGGTAGCGCGCCTGCCGGTACGAGCGGCGCATCGCCCGCAGCACTTGGTCCGAACCTGACTGCAGTGGCATGTGCAGCTGGGGGCAGACGTTGGGAGTCTCCGCCATCGCGGCGATCACGTCGTCAGTGAAATCGCGCGGATGCGGGCTGGTGAACCGCACCCGATCCAGTCCGTCGACCTCCCCGCAGGCCCGCAGCAGCTTTCCGAATGCCAGGGGGTCACCGAAGGAGCGGCCGTAGGAGTTGACGTTCTGGCCGAGCAGGGTGATCTCGCTGACCCCGTCGGCGACCAGCGCCTGGATCTCGGCGAGCACGTCACCGGGCCGGCGATCGGTCTCCCGTCCGCGCAGGCTGGGGACGATGCAGAACGTGCAGGTGTTGTCGCAGCCGACCGAGATCGAGACCCACGCGGAAAAGGCGGAGTCCCTGCGGGCCGGCAGGTCGGACGGGAAGTTCTGCAGCTGGTCGACGATCTCCACCTGCGCAAGCTGGTTGTGCCGGGCGCGTTCGAGCAGCACCGGCAAGCTGGCCAGGTTGTGCGTGCCGAAGACCACGTCCACCCAGGGAGCCTTCTGCAGCACCTGGCCCCGATCCTTCTGCGCCAGGCACCCACCGACCGCGATCTGCATGCCCGGCCGCTTGCTCTTCACCGGAGCCAACCGGCTCAGGTTGCCGTACAGCCTGTTGTCGGCGTTCTCACGCACGGCGCAGGTGTTGAAGACGACCAGGTCGGCATCCTCGCCCGAGGGATCGCCGGAGCGTACGTAGCCTGCTCGCTCCAGCAGCCCGGACAGCCGCTCGGAATCGTGCACATTCATCTGGCAGCCGTAGGTACGGATCGCGTACGTCGGGGCGTCGGTCATGTCGGTCATCGCGGCATCCAGGGTACGGGAGGCTCAGTGCGCCACCTCGGTCGCTCGCGATTCCCGCACCACGGTGACTCTGATCTGGCCGGGGTAGGTCAGCTCGTCCTCGATCTGCTTTGCCACCTCACGGGCGATCACTCCGGCGGCGAGGTCGTCCACTTCGTTCGGCTGCACCATCACCCTGACCTCGCGACCGGCCTGCATCGCGAAGACGCGCTCCACGCCCGGTTTGGCGGCCGCGATCTCCTCGATACGTTCCAACCGCTTGACGTAGGACTCCAGCGACTCCCGCCGGGCACCCGGGCGTGCCGCCGAACACGCGTCGGCAGCCTGGGTGAGCACTGCCTCGACGGTGCGCGGAGCCACCTCGTTGTGATGGGCCTCCACCGCGTGTGCGACGGCCTCCGACTCGCCGTGCCTGCGCAGCAGGTCGGCGCCGATGAGCGCGTGGCTTCCCTCCACTTCGTGGGTGAGGGCCTTTCCGATGTCATGCAAGAACGCCGAGCGCTTGATCAGGCCAGGCTCCAAGCCGAGCTCGGCCGCCATGATGCCCGCAATGTGCGCCGTCTCGACCAGATGCCCCAGCACGTTCTGGCCGTAGCTGGTGCGGTACCGCAGCCGGCCAAGCGTTGGAAGCAGCCGATCGTCCAAGTCCCGGATGCCGACCTCGGCCAGCGCGTCGCGCGCCGACCGCAGGCAGAGCTCGTCCACCTCGACCTTGGCCGACTCGTAGATCTCCTCGATCCGGTGCGGGTGAATCCGCCCGTCCAGTACGAGCTTCTCCAAGGTGATGCGGCCGATTTCCCGACGCACCGGGTCGAAACAGGACAGCAGTACCGCCTCGGGAGTGTCGTCGATGATGACGTTGACGCCGGTCACCGACTCGAAAGCGCGGATGTTGCGACCTTCCCGCCCGATGATGCGGCCCTTCATCTCGTCGCCGGGCAGGTGCAGCACGCTGACCACCGTCTCGGTGGTCTGCTCGCTCGCGACGCGCTGCACCGCCTCCACGACAATGGCGCGAGCCCGTTCGGTGCTCTCCGCGCGCGCTTCGGCCTCGACGCTGCGCACCAGCGCCGCGGCATCCCGGCGGGCCGCCGTCTCCACCGCCGCGAGCAGTTCCTGCTTGGCATCCTCCGCAGTGAGACCGGCCAGTCGCTCCAGAGCGCGCTGACGCTCCTCGGCAAAACCCGCCTGCGCTCGTTCCAGCGACGCGTTTGATGCCGCTACGGCCGCCTCGGCCAGTTGCAGCCGCTCTTCTCGGGCTTCGAGATCATGAAGCTGCTGGGCCAGCATCGCCTCCTGCCGCTGAATATGGGCCGAGCGCTCATCCAGCTGCGCCGTCAGCTGGTCCAGCTGTGCGGTGCGGATGGTGTTCTCGCGTTCGATGGTGCGTTGCGCGTCGGCAAGCAGGTCAGCGGCCCTGGCTTCGGCCCGCGCCTGGACCGCCTCGGCTCCAGCGCGGGTCGCCGCAGCCTCGGTGTTCGCGGCCCGACGCAGCGATTCGATCTCGGTGTCGGCGGCGCGCCGGATGGACTCGGCGTCGCGCCGCGCACGTTCACGGATCCCGTCCGCTTCGCTTTCAGCAGCATGCACCGCCGCTTGAGTCTGCAGGTTGGAGTGCTCCAGCTTCTTGCCCGAAATGCGAACGAATTTGAAGCCGAGCACAAGAAGCAAAACAAAAACTGCGACAATTGCCGCGAAATTTATCCACTGGCTCATCGACGTCCCCTTTCCTGCTGAGGCGACATGTCACAAGACATGTCGCACCGGCACAGCCAGGAAAGCCGGAGACGCCCATCGGAACCGGCACAAAACGGTCTATCTCACGCTCAGCCGACCGGCATCGCCGGCCGGTTGAGCACTCCTCCTCGCCACGGTGAAGAACGTCAGACGAACACGAGCTATATGTCAGTACGCCGCATGGTTAAGGCCGCGCTTCCGCTTTCCTGATTCCATGAGGCTAGGAACCATTATCAAGACGGTCAAGCCAGCCACTCGTAGCGCTGTGAGCGTTGCAGCACTTTGTGGCCTTGGGGGCCTAGCTTTGGGGGCCGCACCCGGACCAATCAGAAGCCGGCCTCGACCGCGTCGCCCAACTGTGCCGTGCCGATGAGCTCGCGCACGACGCGGTAGACGAGCTGGGGTGCGTAACCCTTGCGCGCCAGCTGCCCGGCAAGGCGGCGGGTTTGGACCGCGGGGTCGAGCCTTGCCATGGACCGCAGCTTGCGCTCGCCCAACGCCCGAGCCGTCTCGTACTCGGCGCCCTCGTCGACCTCGGCAAGGGCCGCTTCGATGATGTCGGGAGCCACGCCCTTGGTGCGCAGCTGACGGGCTATCTCTCGCGCGGACAGCCCCCGTTCGACTCGCCGGCTAGCTACGAAATCGGTCGCAAAGGCAGCGTCGTCGATCAGCTTGACGCGCTCGAGTCGCGAGAGCACCGATTCAGCTGCAGGATCGGGGATGTTGCGGGCCTGCAGAGCCGAGGCGAGCTCAGCGCGGGTGCGCGATCGTACCGCGAGCAGCCTGAGGCAGATCGTGTGCGCGCTGGAGGTTGGATCCGCTTCCGGATCCGGATTTTCCGCCTCGGTGGGCGGACGCAGCTGCGTCGCACCCGCCGAGGCGGTTCCGCGTTGACGTGCCACCGCGACTAGAAGTCGACCGGAGCGGGAAGCGGAGCCTCCTCGGTGATCTGCGCCCCGACGCCGAGCTTCTCCTTGATCTTCTTCTCGATCTCGTCGGCCAGGTCGGGATTGTCACGCAAGAAGTTGCGAACGTTCTCCTTGCCCTGTCCGAGCTGGTCGCCTTCGTACGTGTACCACGCACCCGACTTGCGCACGATGCCCTGGTCTACACCGACGTCGATCAGGGAGCCCTCACGGCTGATGCCCTGGCCGTAGACGATGTCGAACTCAGCCTGCTTGAACGGGGGCGCAACCTTATTCTTGACGACCTTCACTCGCGTGCGGTTACCGACCGCATCGCCGCTGTCCTTCAACGTCTCGATGCGACGCACATCCAGGCGAACGGAGGAGTAGAACTTCAGCGCCTTGCCACCGGTGGTGGTTTCCGGCGAACCGAACATCACGCCGATCTTCTCCCGCAACTGGTTGATGAAGATCGCCGTGGTGCCGGAGTTGTTCAGGGCGCCGGTGACCTTGCGCAGCGCCTGGCTCATCAGGCGTGCCTGCAGGCCGACGTGGCTGTCCCCCATCTCGCCTTCGATCTCGGCGCGCGGAACCAGGGCCGCTACCGAGTCGACCACGATGATGTCCAGCGCGCCGGAACGGACCAGCATGTCCATGATCTCGAGTGCCTGCTCACCGGTGTCAGGCTGGCTGACCAGCAGGGCATCGGTGTCGACACCCAACGATCGCGCGTACTCGGGGTCAAGCGCGTGCTCGGCGTCGATGAAGGCCGCGACACCGCCGGCGGCTTGAGCGTTTGCCACGGCGTGCAGCGCCACCGTCGTCTTGCCGGAGCTTTCCGGACCGTAGATCTCGATGATGCGGCCCCGCGGGTAGCCGCCGATACCGAGGGCGACGTCGAGCGCGATGGAGCCGGTCGGAATCACTTCGATCGGCACGTGCGGGCGTTCGCCCAGACGCATGACCGATCCCTTGCCGAATTGCTTGTCGATCTGGCTGAGCGCGACGTCCAGGGCCTTGTCGCGGTCGAATGCTGCGGGCATCTCTGCTTACCTCTCTCGATGTGGTGCGCTGGTGCTGCCAGTGGCTGTCGGTTGCTGTGTCGTGGCCGCGCACCGTGTCGATCACTGCTTCGGGGCGAAACCACTGTCGATGAGTTGTGTGCCTGCGACGCTAGAACCGACCACCGACATTTCTGCCGGACGCGCCAGATCTGTGGACGACCGCCTGTCAGAAGACGACTGTAGACGAACACACGTTCGATTGACGTGCAGCGACACGCCCAGCAGGCCTACCCGTGACCAGCCAGGTTCAGCGCAGCTTCTGGGGCACGTCGAACTCCTGGCAGACCGCCTGCCACACCGACTTGGGGGAATCACCGCGCTGGATCGCGTCGTCGATCGTCGCTCCGAGAGCATTCACGCGATAATCGGCTGCCAGCGAATGGGCATAGCTCGTGCCGAACCTGGCTTCCATCCGCTTCCAGAAATCACTCAGCCGCACCCGGCCAGCGTAATCGGCTCGACCAGGCTGCCAAGATCGAGGCGTGCCCGAGCCAGCTGAATCCACCGCACCCACCTCGCACATCGAGGTAGCTGAGACCCATCCCGACCGCTGGTGGTCGATGCCGTGCCTGTCAGGCAACCTGGTGCGACTGCGACCGCTGGCGATCGAGGATGCCCAGGGCCTGCATTCAGCGCTATGGGCCGACGGGGCCGGAGACGAGGTGTTCCGGTGGTTGGGCCGGCCGGCACCCCGCACCGAGGACCAGCTGCGCGAGACGATTCACGCGGCACTGGCGCAGCGCGCCCACGGGGAACGGTTGCCCTATGCACAGGTGGACGCCCGGACCGGTGAGTTGATCGGGACAACGAGCTACTACGACGTGGCGCCCGCCGCGCGCACGTTGGCGATCGGGCATACCTGGCTGGGCCGGCGCTGGTGGCGCACCGGCCACAACACCGAGTCGAAGCTGCTGATGCTCGGGCACGCCTTCGACGGTCTCGGCGCGGTCCGGGTCGTCTGGCACACGGACATGCTCAACGAACGTTCCCGCTCGGCGATCAGTCGGCTCGGCGCCCGGTTCGAGGGAGAGCTGCGCAAGCATCGGTTGCGGGCGGACGGCAGCTGGCGCGACTCGGCCCAGTTCGCCATGCTCGATGATGACTGGCCGGCCAACCGCGAGCGGCTCACCAGCGCGTTAGAGCGCTCGTGACGAGCGCTCCGGCGCAAGTTGTCGTAGCCGTCCCGCACACTGGATGACGTGACCGCCTCCCTCGACCGCTACGGTTTCAGCGCTGCGACCGCAGCCTGGTTCCGGGGGGCCTTCGACGCGCCGACCGCGGCGCAGCTCGGCGCGTGGCAGGCGATCGGCAATGGTGACCATACGCTGGTCGTGGCCCCGACCGGTTCGGGCAAGACGCTCGCGGCATTTCTGTCCGCGATCGACCGGCTCGCCGCTATGCCGCCGCCCGACGAACCCAAGCGGCGCTGCCGGGTGCTCTACGTCAGCCCGTTGAAGGCGCTTGCCGCCGATGTGGAGCGCAACCTGCGTTCACCGCTGGTGGGTATTGCCCAAGCCGCCCAACGGCTTGACCTGCCCGCCCCGCAGCTGACCGTGGCAATGCGTTCCGGTGACACCAGTCCGGAAGACCGCCGAGCGTTCGCCAGGCATGGCGCAGACATTCTCATCACCACTCCGGAATCGTTGTTCCTGCTGCTCACCTCCTCAGCCAGAGACGCCTTGGCAGGTGTCGAGACGATCATCGTGGACGAGGTCCACGCGGTCGCCGCGACCAAGCGTGGCGCGCACCTTGCGGTGAGCTTGGAACGGCTGGACGCACTGCTCGATCAGCCGGCGCAACGCATCGGGCTGTCGGCGACGGTTCGCCCGATCGAGGAGGTAGCGACCTACCTCGCCGGTGGCCGGCCGGTCTCCATCGTGCAGCCACCTGCGGACAAGCGGCTGGATCTGTCCGTCGTCGTGCCGGTGGAAGATCTCAGCCAGCTCGGTGACCAGCAGCTGGACGCCAGTGGCGATCCCGAGAGACGTGCATCCATCTGGCCGCACGTCGAGGAACGCGTCCTGGACCTGATCGACAGTCACCGTTCCACCATCGTGTTCGCCAATTCCCGCAGGCTGGCGGAGCGGCTCACTGCCCGTCTGAACGATCTTGCCCTGGAACGGGATCCGGATCGGGTGGCCAACATTCGCGCTCACCACGGTTCGGTATCCCGCGAGCAGCGCCAGATCGTCGAGGAGGAGCTGAAGGCGGGTCAGATTCCGGCCGTGGTCGCGACCTCATCGCTCGAGCTGGGCATCGACATGGGTGCGGTGGATCTCGTCGTTCAGGTGGAATCGCCGCCTTCCGTGGCGGCCGGTATGCAACGGCTGGGCCGGGCCGGCCACCAGGTGGGCGCCGAATCGACCGGCGTCATCTTTCCGAAGTATCGCGGCGACCTGCTCGAATGTGCTGTGGTGGCAGAGCGAATCCGCAACGGGCAGATCGAGTCGCTGCGCTATCCGCGTAACCCGCTGGACGTGCTCGCCCAGCAGATCGTTGCGATGGTGGCACTGGACGAAGTCACGGTCGATGAGGTGGAAGCCCTGATCAGGCGCAGCGCCTCCTTCGCCACACTGCCCCGCTCGGCCCTGGAGGCGGTGCTGGACATGCTGGCGGGCCGGTACCCGTCCGACGCGTTCGCCGAGCTGCGCCCGCGCCTGGTCTGGGATCGCATCACCGGAACGCTGACCGGACGGTCCGGCGCGCAACGGCTGGCGGTGACCTCCGGCGGCACCATTCCGGACCGCGGCCTGTTCGGAGTCTTCCTTGCCTCCGCGGACGGCCCGGGACGCCGGGTCGGGGAGCTCGACGAGGAGATGGTGTACGAGTCCCGGGTCGGCGAGGTGTTCCTGCTCGGCTCGTCCTCCTGGCGTATCGAGGACATCACGCACGATCGGGTCTTGGTCACGCCGGCCCCTGGGCAGGCCGGCAAGATGCCGTTCTGGAAGGGCGATTCACCAGGTCGGCCGGTGGAATTGGGCCGTGCGCTCGGCGCTTTCGTCCGCGAGCTGGGCGCGGCTGACCATCCGACAGCGGTTGCACGAGCGCGAGCAGCGGGGCTGGACGAGTGGGCTGCTGACAACCTCATCACCTACCTGACCGAGCAACGAGCGGCGACCGGGCACCTGCCCACCGATCGCACCATCGTTGTGGAGCGCTTCCGCGATGAGCTCGGCGATTGGCGGCTGGTCGTGCATTCCCCCTTCGGCGCGCCGGTGAATGCGCCGTGGGCACTGGCAATCTCCGCGGCACTGCGCGAGCGCTACGGAATGGATGTGCAGTCGATGCACACCGACGACGGCATCGTGATCCGACTTGCCGACACCACCACTGAGGCGCCCGGTGGCGAGCTGGCCTTGTTCGAACCGGGCGAGATCGGGGACCTGGTCACGGCGGAGGTCACGAACTCAGCGCTGTTCGCATCCCGCTTTCGCGAGTGCGCGGCGCGCTCGCTCCTGCTTCCCAAGCGCGACCCGCGCCGCCGAGCGCCGCTGTGGCAACAACGACAGCGAGCCAACTCCCTGTTGCAGGTCGCCCGCGATTACGGTCAGTTCCCCGTCGTGCTGGAAGCAATGCGGGAATGCCTGCAAGACGTGTATGACCTGCCAGGGCTGACCGAGCTCATGCACCAGCTGCAGTCGAGGCAGATCCGGTTGATCGAGGTCGAGACACCGAACGCTTCCCCGTTCGCGCAGTCACTGCTGTTCAGCTACGTCGGCATGTTCCTGTACGACACGGACGCGCCGCTGGCCGAGCGCCGGGCGCAGGCACTGACTCTCGATACCTCGCTGCTTGCTGAACTCATGGGTTCGCCGGATCTTCGCGATCTGCTCGATGAGAACTCGATCGCCGATTCGGTCGCCGACGCGCAGCGGTTGAGCGAGCACCGCCAGGTGCGGGGACCGGATCAGGTGCATGATCTGCTGCGCGAGGTCGGCGACCTGACCACAGCTGAGGCCATCGAACGGGGGGCGACCGAGGCAGATCTGCAACGGTTGCACGCCGATCGGCGAATCATCGAAGTCCGGATCGCCGGGGAGCCGCGCTGGTTGACCATCGAGGATTCCGGCCGGGTCCGCGATGCGCTCGGTGTCGCGCTGCCGGTCGGCATTCCCGAGGCGTTCACCGAGCTGGTTTCGGACCCGATCGGAGATCTGCTCGCCCGCTATGCCCGGACCCACGGCCCATTCACCGTGGCGGACCCGGCGGCCCGGCTAGGTCTTGGCAGGGCGGTGGTGCAGGCCGGCCTGGAGCGGCTGGTCGCAACCGGCCAGGTCGTGGCCGGCGAGTTCTCACCGAGCACCAGCACATCCGGTCAGGGCCGGCAATACTGCGGTGCCGGCATGTTGCGCACCATCCGTCGCAGATCCCTGGCGGCGCTTCGTAAAGAAGTCGAGCCGGCACCGCACTCGGCGCTGGCCCGGTTCCTGCCGGAGTGGCAGGGTGTCGGCGCTGGCCGCCGGGCTCGCGGAGTGGACGGCCTTGCCCGTGTCATCGAACAATTGGCGGGCGCAGCGGTCCCTGCCAGCGCGTTGGAAACACTGGTGCTTCCATCACGTATCTCGGACTACTCCCCCGCCATGCTTGATGAGCTGACCAGCTCGGGTGAGGTGGTCTGGGCGGGTGCCGGCTCGCTCGCCGGCAACGACGGCTGGTTGACCCTGGTTCCGGCGGAGGCCACCGCGTACCTGCTGCCGCCTCCGATCGAACTGGACCTCACCGAGCTGCACCGTGCCGTGCTGGCGAGTCTGGAGGGTGATCAGGCGCTGTTCCTGCGGTCGATCGTGGACCGCGCCGGCGCGTATCTGGACGAGCGGCCGCCGGATGCGGCCGACCCCGCGCCGGGCGCCGGGGCCATACCGCCGGGGCAGCGACCGAGTGAAACGGCCGTCGCCGATGCGATCTGGGATCTGGCCTATCACGGCTGGCTCACCAACGACACGCTCGCACCGGTCCGGGCGCGGCTGGCAGGTGGCAAGACCGCACACAGCCGAACCAGAGGTGCCCCGCGCGGTCGCTACGGACGGATCGCGCGTCCGAATCTGGGACGCGCCGTGCTGACCCAAGCCATGGCCCAGGTTCATGCCGGTGGCGGGCACGGAGTCAGCCTGCCGGGACGCTGGTCGAGGCTGCCCCCGAGGCTAGCCGAAGAAACGGAACGCGCCCTGATTCGGACCGAGGTGCTGCTCGACCGCTACGGGCTTCTGACCCGCGGCGAGGTCTCCGCCGAGAACGTCACAGGCGGGTTCTCGGCCGTGTACCCGGTGTTGCGCCAGGGCGAGGACGCCGGCAGGTACCGTCGCGGCTACTTCGTCGAAGGCCTTGGTGCAGCCCAGTTCGGGCTCACCGGTGCCATCGATCGGCTGCGCGCCCTGGTGAGCGAGGCAGAACGTACGCCCAGCCGGCCGCCGGAAGCCCTGGTACTGGCCGCTACCGATCCGGCCAATCCCTACGGGGCAGCGCTCGAGTGGCCAGAGCGGATCAAGCAACCAGAGTTGGAAGCCGGCAAGAGAGGGCACCAGCCCGCCCGCAAGGCAGGCGCCTTGGTGGTGCTGGCCGACGGGGCGCTGGTGTTGTACGTCGAGCGTGGCGGCAAGACCTTGCTGTCCTTCACTGAGGACGAGAATCTGCTGACCGTTGCGGCAGAGTCGTTGGCAACCAGCGTGCGTAGCGGCGCACTCGGCAAGCTGCACGTGGAATCGGCCGATGGAGGGTCGGTACTGGCGTCGCCGCTGGCCACCGCGCTGGAAAAGGCGGGCTTTCGGCCCAGCCCCCGTGGATTGCGGCTGCGCGGCGGGGCCGGCCGGTGATCGAGCCGTCAGCCGTCGAGACCATCGGATGCGCCCATGCCCGAGGGTGACACCGTCTATATAACCTGCCAGCGCCTGCACCGGGCGCTCGCCGGCCGAGCAGTGACGACGTTCGACTTGCGCGTACCGACCCTGGCACTCGCTGACCTGACCGGTACCGATACGACCGAGGTCATCCCGCGGGGCAAGCACATCCTGATGCGGTTCAGCGACGGGCAGACGCTGCACAGCCACCTGCGAATGGATGGCAGCTGGCGTGTGGGACCGGCTGCCGCCCGCCCGCGCGGGCGCAACTTCGAGATTCGGGCGCTGGTCGGCAACGCCGAATGGCTGGCGAGCGGATTTCGCTTGCACGATCTCAAACTGGTGCCCACCGCGCAGGAGGCAAGCGTCGTGGGACACCTGGGCCCGGACCTGCTGGCCTCGGACTACGACTCGGCCGAAGCGCTGCGCCGCTTCGGCGAACAACCGGACCGCCCGATCGCCGAGGCACTGCTCGATCAGCGGCTCGTTGCCGGCATCGGCAATGTCTACAAGAGCGAGTTGCTGTTCTTGCACGGCGTGAATCCCTGGGCCAGGGTCTGCGACGTTGCTGATCTCGCCGAGGTTCTCTCCGATGCCGAGAGGTTGTTACGGGGCAACCTCGGCGACTTCAACCGATCGACTACCGGTTGGCGCCAACCGGGCCAGCAGTACTGGGTCTATGGCCGCGCCGGAAAGGCATGTCGCCGGTGCCGCGGAGCGATTCAGCGCGACGAAGGCGTCGGGGCGATCGGGGGGGCACCAGAGGAACGGATCACGTTCTTCTGTCCGCACTGCCAGCACGTGCAGGCTCGCTGACGCTGACCGTTCGGGCCCATCGCAGCGCACCGCAGGCAGGTCCGCTCGGATCGGCTCAGTTCGCCGGGTCCGCGGGTTGCGCCGCGGGCCGACCAGCCTCCTCAGCCCCGGCATCTTGACTCGAACCACCCTTTTCCAACGAGGGTGCGGACTGTGCGGGGATGGCCTCCGCCCCCGCGGCGGCAGGAGTCTGCTGCAGCCGTTCCGGCCCGTTCATGGCGGCCCGGATCTCGGCCAAACGGGATTGCGCGGCCATGTTCGTGGTGGCCCGCTTGACCTCCGCCATCCGGCCCTCGAGCGAATCGTTGGCCAGCTCAGCCTGCCCCAGCGCCGTCGCGTATCGCTTCTCGATCTTGTCCCGCACCGCGTCCAGGGTCGGGATGTTGCTCGGCGCGGACAGCTCGCTCATCTGGTTCAGCGAGGCCGAAACCTGCTCCTGCATCTTGGCCTGCTCCAGCTGGCTGAGCAGCTTCGTGCGCTCGGTCAGCTTCTCCTGCAGCCGGACCTTGTTGTCCTCCACAGCCTGCTTGGCTTGCCGCGCGGCACCGATGGACTGATCGTGCAACTGCTTGAGGCTGGCGGCCTCGGACTCTGCCGACAC
Source organism: Jatrophihabitans sp. (assembly GCA_036261575.1). GTDB lineage: Bacteria > Actinomycetota > Actinomycetes > Mycobacteriales > Jatrophihabitantaceae > Jatrophihabitans_A. The sequence continues at coordinate 7,076 of DATAKO010000151.1, read as the reverse complement.
CAGCTGGTTGGCGATCTGCTCGGCCGTCTGCTCGAACTCGCCGGCCTTCTGGGCCTCACCCTTGGTGCGCGCGTCATCGGCCAGCACCAGCGCCTGCCGTGCCTGGCTCGACAGTGTCTCGATCTCGGCCAGCTTGCGGTCCAGCTTCAGCTCCAGCTGATGCTGCTGACCTATCACCCCCGCTGCCTGGGCGGTGAGCCGCGCATGTTGCTGCTGCGCTTCCTCGATGGCCTGCTGGATCTGGATCGCCGGATCGGCCTTCTCATCGACTTTCGCACTGAACCAGGTCGAGACGTAGTGCCACGCCTTCGCGAACCCGTTCGCCATCGCTTCCCCTGCCCCCTCGCCGCAGGCCGGTCAGATCGTGACCGCCTGACCTCATCACTGCACAGGTCCAGTCTGCCTCATCGGCCGCAGGGCGGGCGATGCACAACGACCCACCAGCCCATCAGACGGACGGCGGCAGGCCCGCGACGAGCACGTCCACGTCCGCCCCGATGTCGGCCGTGTCGGCCGGAGCGAGGACGAACGAGGACAGCCAACGCAGCACCGTGGGAGTGCCCCGACGACCTTGTCGAGCCAGCAGCCGATCCACCGCCTGTGCCACTCGCGCCCAGCCGGGTGCCCGCACGTCGATCATCGCCAGCACCGACAGCCCGGCCGGATCCTGCGCCCCCAGCGCCTCCAGCAACGGGTTCTCCGAGACGGCCACCGCGGCCCGGTACAGCGCGTTCGAGAGCGGCAGGTACTCCACGGCCGAGATCACGGTGTCGATCTCGGCCAGCAACAGGTCGCGCAGCACGTCCTCGCGCGCCCGGTAGTGGTTGTACAGGGTCGCTTTGGCCACGCCGGCTCGGGCAGCGACCTGGGCCATCGTGATCTTGCTGCCGTTGGCCAGCACCGCAGCTCGCGCCCCGTCGAGGATGGCAGCTCTGCTTCGAGCAGCCACCGACCCGCGTGCGGGTTGTCCGGCCCCGGGCTGCTGCGGCCGATCGGTGGGGCGCAGCAACACGTCGGTGAGCGGGTCGAATCGGTGTGGCGGTTCCGCCCCGTTCGATCCGGTGTCGGATAGGCGGTGACCCTGGCTGCTCATCCCTTCACGCTAGGCGCCCCGCTACCACAGCACGCACAGCAAGCCGGGCGACACGCCCAGGGTCTCAACGTCGAGTCGAGGTCGAGGCCCAGCTCAGGCGGCCACGTTGGGCAGCGACCGTACCTGCGGACCGTCGCCACGCTGCGGGGCGGGGGTGAGCACCGGCGAGCCTCGCCGCGCACCCAGCACGGCGGCGCGCTCGGCCATCAGCTCCTGCCGGCGCAGGGTGTCCGAGACCGCGGTGAAGATCTCCGAGAGCGGCACGTCCAGTGCGTCGCAGATGGCAGCCAGCAGCTCCGACGACGGTTCCTTGTGTCCGCGTTCGATCTCGGACAGATAACCCAGGCTGACCCGGGCCGCGGCCGAAACCTCACGCAGCGTGCGCCGCTGCCGCAGCCGCACCGCGCGCAGGGTTTCGCCGACTACATGGCGCAGAACTGCCATTGTGCGGCCCCCTCCTTCTGGCGTACCAGGTCCACCTGATCCCAACCGGTCAATCCCACCCTCAGCAGCGAAGGCCGTCTTCCAGCTTTCCATTCGATGCTAGACCGCGCTGCGGAAAGCCTGCTCGGCAATCCAGCGTGTTTGCTCAAAGCGAACTCGTTCGCCGTCCTATCGACTCATCCGGCAGATCGTTGAGCCAGGACTCTGAGCAGCAAGGTCACGACGTGTTCAACGGTCTGGGTACGGATACTGTTCCGCTCACCGGACAGGTCCAACTCACACACCGTCTCGCCCTCGTCCGGCGGACCGGCGATGCCGACGAAGACCGTGCCGACGGCTCGCCCGTCCTGCGGGTCGGGACCGGCCACCCCGGTCACGCCGACGCCCCAGGACGCGCCCAGACGCGCACGCGCTCCCCGGGCCAGTGCCACCGCCACCTCCGGGTCGACCGCACCGCGGCGGGCCAGCAACTCTGCTGACACACCGGCCAAGCTCGCCTTCAGGTCGGTCGCATAGACCGTCAGCCCACCCCGAAAGGTGCCACTGGCACCGGGCGTCTGAGTCAGGGCGGCCGAGACCAGACCACCCGTCAGCGATTCCGCCACGGCGACCGTCTGCTCCCGGGCGCGAAGCTCTGCGTGCACCCTGGCCGCAAGCTCGGGCACGCTGGCCTCGGTCATAGTGCGGCCTGTGCGCTGTCCCGGCGCAACCGGACCGCACGGAAGATGTAGTCGATGCCGGTGGCCAGTGTCAGCACCACCGCGAGGATCATCACCACCCAGGCCAGATCGTGCCAGCCCCCGTGCAGCGGCAACAGGAACAGCCCGATCGCCACCGCCTGGGTCATCGTCTTCAACTTGCCACCCCGGCTCGCGGGGATGACCCCGCGCCGGATCACCCAGAACCGCAGCAGCGTGACCCCGACCTCGCGCACCAGCACCACGATCGTCACCCACCAGGGCAGCTCCGCCAGCGCCGAAAGCCCGAACAGCGCCATCCCGATCAGCGCCTTGTCCGCGATCGGGTCCGCCAGCTTGCCGAACTCGGTGATCAGACCGCGCCGACGGGCCAGCTCGCCATCCAGCCGGTCGGTAAGGCTGGCGACCACGAACACCGCCGTGGCGATCAGCCGCCACCGGCCGGAGTGGCCGTGCTCGTGAAAGAGCGCGAGTGCGAAGAAGGGCACCAGCACCAGTCGCAGCACGGTGAGGGCGTTGGCCAGATTCCACACCGAGACGGTGGTGATCGGATCGCCGATGTGGTCGGGCTCTCCGGCCAGACCGGTGCTCAAGCTGTGGCTCAGCGTCGGCGCGATCTCGGCCGCACGTTCGGCGGCCCGGCTCATCCCGGGCCGCGGCGCGCCGTCCACGGGTGCTCCCGGCGGCCGCGCGGTGCCCTCGGCGGCCGGCCGGCCGAACCTGGGGTCGGCCCCGCTCATCGAGCGCTGCCTGCCCGCACCTCGGCCACCAGGTCAGCACCCTGGCTGTCCACGACCACCGCCGAGACGAAGCAGCCGGGCTCCAGCCCACTGGTGTCACCGACCAGGCTGGTCCCGCCGTCTGTCTCCGGCGCCTGATGGCAGGCGCGTCCGAGCACCTCGCCGTCGGACACCTGCTCGATGAGCACCTCGACCACATCGCCGATCCGGTCCTCAGCGCGCTGACTCATCAGTTCCTCGGCGAGCGCGCTGACCCGCTCCACCCGCTCGGTGATCACCTCGGCGGCCACCTTGTCCGCCAGTCCTTCGGCCTCCGTGCCGTCCTCGTCGGAGTAGCCGAAGATGCCGATGGCGTCGAGCCGGCCGAGCGTGAGGAACCGTTCCAGCTCGGCCAGGTCAGCTTCGGTCTCGCCCGGGAAGCCGACGATGAAGTTGCTGCGGACCCCCGCCTGCGGCGCGAGTGCCCTGGCCGACTCGATCAGCTCCACGAACGGATCGCACCCGCCGAAACGCTTCATCCGGCGCAGTACCGGCGTCGCGGCGTGCTGGAAGGACAGGTCGAAGTACGGCAACACTCCCGGCGTCGAGCCGATGGCAGTCAGCAGGGTGGGCCTCAGCTCAGCCGGTTGCAGGTAGGAGACCCGCACCCAGTCGATGCCGCCGATCCCGGCAAGTTCGGGCAGCAGCTTCTCCAGTGCCCGCAGGTCCCCGAGGTCCTTGCCGTAGGAGGTGGAGTTCTCGCTCACCAGCACCAGTTCGCGGACGCCGTGCCGTGCCAGCCACTCTGCCTCCGCCAGCACCTCGGCCGGCGGCCGGGATACGAAAGCCCCGCGGAAGGAAGGGATCGCGCAGAACGTACAGCGCCGGTCGCAGCCCGAAGCCAGCTTGAGGTAACCGGTCGCGGAGTCGTCAAGTCGCTTCCGGGCGACGGTGGGTCCCCAGCGATGGCCCGGCACCGCAACCTCGGTGGCCGCCGCCGGCCGCTGAGCCGGGCTGATCGGCAACAGGGAGCGCCGGTCCGAGGGGGTGTGCGCCAGCACCGCACGCCCGGCCAGCACGTCATCCAGCCGAGCGTCGATGCGGTCGTATTCGTCGAACCCGAGCACCGCGTCGGCCTCCGGCAGCGACTCGGCGAGCTGGTCACCGTAGCGCTCGGCCAGGCAGCCGACGGCCACCACCTTGCGCTGGCCGTCAGCGGCACCGAGCAGCGTGTCTATCGAATCCTTCTTCGCGGAATCGATGAAGCCGCAGGTATTAACCAGCACCACATCGGCGTCGTCGGCCGCCGTCAGCTGCCAGCCTTTCGCCGCCAGAGTGCCCGCCAGCTCCTCCGAATCGACCTCATTGCGCGCGCAGCCCAGGGTGACGATCGCAACGTTGCCGGGTGCTTGGGAACTCACATCGCCACAGGCTACCCGCCGCCGGCCCGAGCGCGGTCCGGCCCGCACGTGCTCGCTACGCTGTTTTCGTGCAGGACGACCATCCCCTCGTGCGCCGGGCCCGGACGGCCGACGTGCCTTCGATCAAGAATCTCATCGATCTGTACACCGGCCAGCGGCTGCTGCTGGCCAAGGACACCGTGACCCTGTACGAGAACGTCCAGGAGTTCCGGGTGGCCGAAGCGAGCAGCGAGCTCATCGGCTGCGGGGCGCTGCACGTGCTGTGGGAGGACCTCGGTGAGATCCGCACGCTTGCTGTGGCGCCGCAGTACCGGGGCCGCAAGATCGGTGATCGGATCCTGGGCGAACTCATCGATCAGGCGCGGGAGCTCGGCCTGCGGAGGCTGTTCGCGCTCACCTTCGAGACGCGCTTCTTCGGCCGGCACGGTTTCGTCGAGATCGAAGGCACTCCGGTGGATTCGGAAACCTACGCGCAGCTGCGCCGCTCCTACGACGCCGGTATCGCCGAATTCCTCGACCTGGAATACGTCAAACCGAACACCCTTGGAAACAGCCGGATGCTGTTGACGTTGTGACCGGGGGACCGCAGCCGTGACCGCGAAATCGGCCAAAACCGGCAGCAGGCTTCAGATTTCTCATTGATTCCCGCGCGCCTCATCGATAACAGGCGCCACACACCATAGCGTTTTCACCGGAGGTGTTGTCATGACCGGAATCCAGCTCGCCCCACCCACCGCGGTAGCGCCCAAGCCGGCGACGTGGACGGAACCGGCGCAGCAGCCCGCGCTCGGCAAGCACGGCTCGGTCGTGCGCGCCCGGCTGAGCTTGCGGCGGATGTTCTACGCGGCTCGGCACGCCGCACGCTGACCGCGCGTACACCAGGGCCCCGGACCGCTGCGGCGGGTTCCGGGGCCCTGTGTATGAGGGTGGTGCATCGGCGACCGATCGGTCAGTCGATGAGATCCTCGACGGGCGGAGCAGCCGTCGTGCCGGCATCCAGCATCAGGCCCTCAGCCGAATCGTCCTCGACCAGGTCGTCGGCACTGCCGCCGTTGCGCAGCGTGTAGAGCAACCCGGCCAACTCGTCCGGCTTCACCAGCACATCGCGAGCCTTGGAGCCCTCGGACGGCCCGACGATATTGCGCGATTCCATCAGATCCATCAGCCGACCGGCCTTGGCGAAGCCAACCCGGAGTTTGCGCTGGAGCATCGAGGTGGAACCGAACTGAGTCGACACCACCAGCTCCACCGCCTGCAGGAAGACGTCCATGTCGTCGCCGATGTCGGAGTCGATGTCCTTCTTCGCCGCCGCCGGGGCCGTGACGTCCTCACGGTAGGTCGGCTGCAGCTGCTCTTTGCAGTGCTGCACGATCGCGTTGATCTCGCCGTCGGTGACGTAGGCACCCTGGATCCGCGCCGGTTTGGAGGCGCCCATCGGCAGGAACAATCCGTCGCCCTTGCCCAGCAGCTTCTCGGCACCGGGCTGATCCAGGATGACCCGGGAATCGGTCACCGACGACGTCTTGAAGCCCAGCCGGGACGGCACGTTCGCCTTGATCAGGCCGGTGACGACATCAACAGAGGGTCGCTGGGTGGCGATCACCAGGTGGATGCCCGCGGCCCGGGCCAGCTGGGTGATGCGCACGACCGCGTCTTCCACGTCCCGCGGCGCCACCATCATCAGGTCGGCGAGCTCGTCGACGATGACCAGCAGGTAGGGGTACGGCTGGTACACCCGCTGGCTGCCGGGCGGAGCCGCCAGCTCGCCGTTGCGCACCTTGCGGTTGAAGTCGTCGATGTGCCGCACGGCCGAGGCCTCCATGTCCTCGTACCGAAGATCCATCTCCCGCACCACCCAGGCGAGCGCGTCGGCTGCCTTCTTCGGGTTGGTGATCACCGGTGTCACCAGGTGCGGGATGCCCTGATAGGCCGCGAACTCCACCCGTTTCGGGTCGATCAGCACCATCCGCACCTGATCCGGCGTCGCCCGGGTCAGCACCGACAGGATCAACGAGTTGATGCATGACGACTTGCCGGCACCGGTGGCACCGGCGACCAGCAGGTGCGGCATCTTGGTGAGGTTCGCGACGACGAAGCCACCTTCGACGTCCTTGCCGAGCGCGGCCATCATCGGGTGGTGGTCACGCTGGGCCACGTTGGAGCGCAGCACATCGCCCAGCATCACGATCTCCGGATCGGTGTTGGGAATCTCGACACCGACGGCAGACTTGCCCGGGATCGGGCTGATGATGCGCACGTCTGGGCTCTTCACCGCGTAGGCGATGTTGCGGGTCAGCTGGGTGATCCGCTCGACCTTGACACCAGGGCCGAGCTCGACCTCGTAGCGAGTCACCGTCGGGCCGCGGCTGAAACCGGTCACCGCGCAGTCGACGTTGAACTCCTCGAAAACCTGCGACAGGGCGGCGATGGTCTCGTCGTTGGCCTTGGTGTGGGCAAGGTGCTGGCTGCCGGCACCGAGCAGCTCGGTGGACGGCAACGTGTACAGGCCGGCGCCACCGTTCAGCTCAAGCTGGGTCGGCCGGGTGATCGGTGGCAGGTCTTCGACCACCGGAGCGGCGGCGGCCCGCGGCACCCGAGGCTTGCGAGGCTTCGACGCCGGTTCCACCTCCGGCAAGAGTTCGGTCACCGAGTGGGGCTCGGCACCGGCGTCGGCACCGGAATCGACGTCGAACGGCGCGCC
>DATAKO010000143.1:0-2712 GCA_036261575.1 Jatrophihabitans sp. | reverse complement strand
GACAGAGCTTCTTCCAGCGGCGCGCCGGCCTGGCGACCCTGGTCATGACGACGGCCGCGGGCAGGCAGTCCTACCGGATCACCGACCTTGATGCCCGGGACGCGGTCCGGTTGGCGCAGGCTGCCACGCCGGGGCTGCTGACGGAGTTCGTGCGCTGATGTTCCCGGCGGCGCAGCTGGCAACGATCCGGACGGCAGGAAGGCGCAGGCGATGGATGCCACCCAGCTGAGGCTTGCTCCGATGGCCGAGGACTACCTCGGCTGGCTGGCGGAGATCGCCGGCGAGACGGAGATCGCGCGGTTCACCCGCTTCCCGGTGCCGATACCGGATGGCTGGGTCGAGCAGTGGTACGGCCGGTACCTTGCCGGCCGCGCCGACGGCAGTCGGCAGGCCTTCATCGCGCTGCTCGCCGACCACCCGGTGGGCCTGGCGCTGGCGCCGCAGATCGAGCCCGAGGCGCGCGAACTCGAGCTGGGCTACCTGGTGGATCCGGCCTTTCGGGGCCAGGGTGTGGCAACCGAGTTGCTGCACCAGCTGACCCGCTGGGCATTCACCGAGGCGGCTGCGTTGCGGGTGGAGCTGCGCATCGACGTGGCCAACCTCGGCTCGCGCACGGTGGCGCAGCGCTGCGGCTACCGGCTGGAGGGCACGCTGCGGTCCTGCTACGTCAAGAACGGCCTGCGCAGCGACGTGCAGGTGTGGGCCAAACTGCCCGGCGACTGAGTGCCTCAGCGGTTGCGGTTGGCCCGGATCAGGTCGCGGTACCAGTAGAAGGAGTCCTTCGGAATGCGCTGCTGGCTGCCGTAGTCGACGTGCACCAGGCCGAAGCGCTGCCCGAACCCCTCGGCCCACTCGAAGTTGTCGAGGATCGACCAGGCACAGTAGCCAGAAACGGCAACGCCATCCCCGATGGCCTGCCGGACGGCCCGCAGGTGCCCGTCGTAGTACGCGATCCGCCCCTCATCGCGGACGCGGCCCCCGGCGTCCGGCTCGGTGCCGTAGCTGCAGCCGTTCTCGGTGATGATGATCGGCGGCAGGCTGCCGGCGTAGCGGGTGTGCAACTGCAGCAGCAGTTCGTGCAGCCCTGCCGGCACCACCGGCCAGCCGAAGTCCGTGTGCTCGTACTCGTCGATCGGCAGCCGGCTGATGCCCAGCGCGTGGTCCAGCGGCGGATCCGCGGGCCGGTCCGCACCGGCCGCCCCCACTCGCACCGGGTTGTAGTAGTTCACCCCGTAGAAATCGATGGGTTCGGCGATGGTTCGCAGGTCGGCGTCGCTGGCTGCGAGCACCGCTGCGTACCGGTCGGGGTAGCGGCCGAGCAGGATCGGGTCGGCGAACAGCCGGTTCCACAGGTCGTCCCACGCCGCGGCGGCCTCGACGTCGGCGGCCCGCTGGGAAGCGGCCCACACCGGGGTGTGATTGGTCGCGGTGCCGACCTGGGCGGCACCGGCCGCGCGCAATGCCTGCACCGCCCGGCCGTGGCCGAGCAGCAGGTGGTGCGCGACCGGCAGCGACTCCAGCCCGAGCGTCAGCCCCGGCGCGTGCTGTCCCACCGCATGCCCGAGAAAGGTGAACACGTTCGGCTCGTTCACCGGCATCCAGTGGCTGACCCGGTCGGCGAAGCGGTGCCCCAGCAGCCCGGCATACTCGGCGAACCGTTCCGCCGTCTCGCGGTTGGCCCAGCCGCCCTGATCCTGCAGGGCCTGCGGCAGGTCCCAGTGGAACAACGTGCCCATCGGCCGGATGTCGCGGGCCAGCAGCGCGTCGATCAGCCGGTCGTAAAAGGCCATTCCTTCCCGGTTGACCGGCCCGCTGCCGGTCGGCTGGATGCGCGGCCAGGCGAAGGAGAACCGGTAGCCGGTCAGGCCCAGCTCGGCCATCAGATCGACGTCGGCCTGGTAGCGGTGGTAGTGGTCGCAGGCGACATCACCGGTGCTGCCGTCGATGATCCGGCCGGGCTCATGGCTGAAGGTGTCCCAGATCGACGGCCCGCGGCCTCCCTCGGTCACCGCGCCCTCGATCTGGTAGGCGGCGGTGGCTGCGCCCCAGATGAAGTCGGCGGGAAAGTCGGTCAGCTGCGGATCGGCACCGGTCATCGGCTCAACTTAGGCCGACCGCCTGTTCCAACGCGGCCAGCTCGTCGTCGAGATAACCGAGCAGGTGCTGCAGGTGCGGCACCGTGCGGCGGCAGCCGGTCAGGCCGAAGGCGAGCTCGTCGTGATAGCTGGTGCAGGTGATGTTCAGTGCCTGGCCGTGGTACGGGACGGACAGCGGGTAGAGGCCGTCCAGCTCGGCACCGTTGAGGTAGAGCGGCACTCGCGGACCGGGCACGTTGGAGATGATGATGTTGAACGGAGGCCGGAACAGCTCGGCGTAGCCGGGAATCGACTGCAACACCAGCGGGCTCATGCCGAGCCCGGTCATGGCCACGATCTGCAGCGGCGTCATGGTGGCCATCGCCTGCTTGCCCTCGGCCATCGACGCGCTGATGGTCGCCAACCGTGCCGCCGGGTCGGAAAGGTGGGTGGCGAGATTGCACATCACCGCGCCCACCGCGTTGCCCGACTCGTGTTGTCCCTTGCCGCGCAGGGCAACCGGCACCATCGCGATGAGCGGGACGTCCGGCAGCGCGGACAGCTGCAGCAGGTAGCGCCGCAGGGCTCCGGCACTGATCGCCAGCACCACGTCGTTGACGGTGACTCCGGCCGCGCC
>DATAKO010000147.1:0-6843 GCA_036261575.1 Jatrophihabitans sp. | reverse complement strand
GCAGAGCCCATCCTTGACATCACCGGGCTGAACAAGAGCTTCGGGCCGGTGCACGTCCTTCGCGACATCGACTTCGCGGTCTACCCCGGTGAGGTGACCGCGCTGGTCGGCGACAACGGCGCCGGCAAGTCGACGCTGGTCAAGTGTGTCAGCGGGATTTACCCCATCGACTCCGGGCAGATCTTCTTCGAGGGCCGGCCGGTCTCGGTCAACAGCCCGCGCGACGCGGCCGCGCTCGGGCTGGAGGTGGTCTACCAGGACCTCGCGCTCTGCGACAACCTCGACATCGTGCAGAACATGTTCCTCGGCCGCGAGGCGCACAACGGCGTCGTGTTGAACGAGATCGAGATGGAGAAGGCCGCGGCCGGCGCGCTGAAGTCGCTGTCGGTGCGCACCGTCAAGTCGGTCCGCCAGCGGGTGTCCAGCCTCTCCGGTGGCCAGCGCCAGACGGTCGCCATCGCCAAGTCGGTGCTGTGGCAGTCCAAGGTCGTGCTGCTGGACGAGCCGACCGCCGCGCTGGGCGTGGCCCAGACCGCCCAGGTGCTCGACCTGGTCCGGCGCCTGGCCGACCAGGGCATCGCGGTCGTGCTGATCAGCCACAACATGAACGACGTGCTGCAGGTCGCGGACCGGATCGCCTGCCTCTACCTCGGCCAGATGGCCGCCATCGTGGACCGGAAGGACGTCGACCAGCAGCAGCTGGTCGAGCTGATCACCACCGGCCGTACCGGCAGCATCGGCCTGCAGAACAACAACGCGACCGCAGGGACGGTGTGAGATGACCACTTCCAGTGTGACCCCGGAATCGAACCCGTCGTCGCCCAGCGGCGAGACCACGCCGCACCATGACGACCTGAGCGTCATCGCGTCCACCGCGCCGATCGAGGGCGGCCTGGGCGACTACTTCCGCACCTACACCCAGCGGGTGCGCAGCGGTGAGATGGGCTCGCTGCCCGCCGTCGCCGGTCTGATCGTGCTGGTGGCCGTGTTCTGGATCCTGCACTCGCAGTTCGGCTCGCTGGCCAACTTCTCCGACCTGCTCAAGCAGTCCTCCCCCACCATCTTCATCGCGATGGGGCTGGTGTTCGTCCTGCTGCTGGGCGAGATCGACCTGGCCGCCGGTACCGCGGCCGGCGTGTGCGCCACGTTGATGGCCCGAATGTCGGTCGGCTACAACTGGCCCTGGCCGCTGGCCATCGGTATCGCGCTGGTCGCCGGGGTGGTGATCGGGCTCGGCACCGGCTGGCTGTGCGCCAAGGTCCGGATCCCGTCCTTCGTGGTGACGCTGGCGCTGTTCCTCGCCTTCCAGGGCGTGACGCTGTTCATCGTGCTCAACGGTGCCGGCGCGCACGGCAACATCTCCATCACCGACAACTTCATCACCAACCTGTACAACGGCCAGATGGCGCCGTGGCTCGGCTGGTTGCTGGCGGTCGTGGCCGTTGTCGGCTATGCGTTGATCAAGCTGCAGCAGGTGACCTCGCGCAGCCGGGCCGGCCTGATCGCCGAGCCGGTCACGCTGGTCGTGGTGAAGGTCGTCGCGCTCGCCGTGGTGCTGGCGCTTGCGGTGTACCTGCTCAACCTCAACCGTGGCGGTACCGGCGGCAGCCAGCTGATCAACCAGGGCGGCAAGCTGGTGCTGGTCAAGCCGCCGGCGCTGCGTGGCGTGCCCTGGGTGGTGCTGCTCATCGGATTCTTCTTCGCCCTGTGGACCTTCGTGCTCACCCGCACTCGCTACGGCCGGCACGTCTACGCAGTGGGAGGCAACACCGAGGCCGCGCGCCGGGCCGGTATCCGTACCGACCGGATCCGCATCTCGGTGTTCGCGGTGAGCTCGTTCATGGCGGCCATCGGCGGCGTGCTGCTCGCCTCGAACACCCACTCGGTGGACGCGAACACCGGTGGCGGCAACACCCTGCTGCTGGCGGTCGGCGCCGCGGTGATCGGTGGCACCAGCCTCTTCGGTGGCCGGGGACGTCCTGCTGACGCCATCATCGGCGGCCTGGTCGTCGCGGTCATCGCCAACGGCATGGCTGACCTGGTGCAGGGCAACAACCGGGACGCGATCCAGTACATCGTCACCGGTGCTGTGCTGCTGCTGGCCGCCGCCGTCGACGCATTGTCCCGCCGGCGCGCCGGTGCTTCCGGAGTCTGATAACCGGCCGGGTTTCGGAAAGGATCCGCGCATGGCTCGGCGGCTCGCGGTGCGGCCGGAGGAGATCCGCCGGCTGAACCTCAGCCTGCTGTTGCGGCACATCCACCAGCACGGCGAGCTGACCAGGGCCGAACTGACCGCTGCCACCGGGCTGAACCGGAGCACCATCGGCGCGCTCGTGTCGGACCTGGTCGGCCTCGGCCTGGTCAGCGAGTACGTGCCGTCCGGACGGGATCGTGCGGGGCGACCATCCCACCTGGTCGCGCCGCGCCCGGATGGTCCGTACGTGCTGGCCGTCGATGTGGCTGTGGAGCGCGTGGTCACCGCCACCGTCGGCCTCGGCGGCGTGGTGCACGAGCGCCGGCTGGTCGCCATCGACGGTGCCGAGCGGCGGCCCGAGGCGGTCGTCGCACGGATCGTGACGGACGCAGCCTGGCTGGCCCGGCGCCGACCGGACGGCGCACTCCCGGTCGGGATCGGCGTGTCCATCCCGGGCACGGTCCGGCAGCGGGACGGCTTCGTCGAGCACGCGCCCAACCTGAACTGGCGGGCGGTCCCCTTCGCCCAGCTGCTGTCGGAGCAGATGCCCGGCGGCCCGGACGTGCAGATCGGCAACGACGCGGACCTGGGTGCGGTGGCCGAACACCAGCGCGGCGCCGCCATCGGCTACGACCACCTGGTCTACCTCAACGGTTCGGTCGGCGTCGGCAGCGGCATCATCAGCGAGGGCATCCAGCTGCACGGCAGCGGTGGCTACGCCGGCGAGATCGGGCACATGACCGTCAACCCGGACGGGCCTCCCTGCCACTGCGGCAGCACCGGGTGCCTGGAGACCTACGTCGGCGAGCACGCGCTGCTGCGCGCGGCCGGCGTGACCGACCGGCACGGCCCGCGTGCCGTCGACGCGCTGTTCATCGACGCCGCCTCCGGTGACCGGCAGGCACGGGCGGCGGTACGAGTGGTGGCCACCTGGCTCGGCCGCGGACTGGCCAACATCGTCAACGTGTTCAACCCGCAGGCGATCGTGGTGGGCGGTTCGCTGGCCGAGGTCGTCCGGCTGGAACGGGGCACGGTCGAGACCGAGCTCGACCGCAGGGCGATGGCCGCATCCCGGGCCGGCGTCAAGTTGCTGCTGCCGGGCTTGGGCCAGGAGTCGACGCTGATCGGTGCCGCCGAGCTTGCCTTCGGCGGCCTGCTCGAGGCGCCGGACTCGATGGCCGTCTCGTTGGCCAACTAGCCGCCACCGCGCGGACGCCTACTCCGGGTGGCCGGCCAGCAGCCGCAACTGGCGGTACTGGGCCTCGCGTTCGGCCCGCTCCTGCTCGGTCTGGCCTCGGTCGGCCGCCTGCAGCAGCAGCGCCTTGATCTCGCTGACCGCGGTCCGGGGCTGGGCCAGGATGCGCTCGACGAGGCTCCGTCCGGCCGCGGCGAGCTGATCGCCAGGTACCACGCTCGCCACCAGTCCGAGCTGCAACGCCTGCGTTGCCGGCACACGCGCTCCGGTCAGGCAGATCGCCGCGGCGCGGGAGTAGCCCACCAGCTCCACCAGCCGCTTGGTGCCCCCGAGGTCGGGCACCAATCCGAGGCCGACCTCGGCCATGGTGAACTGGGCGTCTTCGGCCGCGATCCGCAGGTCGCAGGCCAGCGCGAGTTGAAAGCCGGCGCCGACGGCGTGGCCGTGCACCAGCGCGATGGAGACCTGGCCGGGCCGGGCGAAGACCTCGAAGCCGGCCTGGTAGGTAGCGATCTCAGCGGTTGCCTCGGCCAGTGGGGCACCGGCCAGCGCCGCCAGGTTCGGCACGCCGGGAATTCCCTCCTGGGTCAGCATGCGCCGGTCCAGCCCGGCTGAGAACGCCGGGCCGTCCCCGCGCAGCACCAGCACCCGCACCGTGCCGGGCAGCGCGTTCACCACGCTGGTCAGCGCCGTCCAGGTGATCGGACTCTGCGCGTTGCGCAGCTGCGGGCGGTTCAGGGTGATCGTGGCGACCTGATCCTGGTCGGACAGCTCGAGCCGGAAGCCTGCTTCGGCCGGGATGTTCCAACCGGAATCGGTGTCAGCGATCAGGGCACCTTCTTCTTTCCGCGGGTGGCACCGCCGCGCCCGCGCAACGACACGTCGTTCTCGCTCAGCAGCCGGTGAATGAAACCGTAGGACCGATTATGGCTGTCGGCCAGCTCGCGGATGCTGCGGCCCTTCTCGTACTGCCTGCGGATCTCTCCTGCCAGCTTGCTCCGCTCCGAGCCCGTGATCCGGGCGCCCTTCTTCAGCTCTGCCACCGGACTCCTCCTCAAGCAACGCGGTGTTACGGGCCGAGCCGCAGGCCGTTCTGCGCGCTCGGTGGAACACCGGCTGCCGCGGGGGCAGCAACCGGCCTGGACACGCGGGGCGTTACATGGGTGAGACCTTCCTAATGGCTCACCCGCCCGAGCGCAATAGCCCGCCGGCGATCTTGTCGCCGGTTGACCCTGCCGGGCTGGTGCACGCCTGCTGCCGTCGGCCGGTTGCGCCTGCTATACCCGCGGCGGTTACGCCAGCGACACCAGGTCAGCCAGGTCGGCGCTCCAGGAATCCTCCACCCCGTCGGGAAGCAGGATGACCTTGTCCGGATTGAGCGCCTCGACGGCACCCTCGTCGTGGGTCACCAGCACGATCGCGCCGGTGTAGCGGCGCAGGGCATCGAGCACCTGCTCGCGGCTGGCCGGGTCCAGGTTGTTGGTCGGCTCGTCCAGCAGCAGCACGTTGGCCGCGCTGGTGACCAGCATCGCCAGGGCCAGCCGGGTCTTCTCGCCACCGGAGAGCACGCCGGCCGGCTTGTCGACGTCGTCGCCGGAGAAGAGGAACGCGCCGAGGGTGCTGCGCAGCTGCAGGTCGGCCGGATCCGGGGCGGCCGAGCGCATGTTCTCCAGCACCGTCCGCTCGGTGTCCAGCGTTTCGTGCTCCTGGGCGTAGTAACCCAGCCGCAGCCCGTGGCCGGGGTTGATCTGGCCGGTGTCGGCGGCCTCGCGACCTGCCAGCAGACGCAGCAGGGTGGTCTTGCCCGCGCCGTTCAGGCCGAGCACCACAACCCGGGTGCCGCGGTCGATGGCGAGGTCGACGTCGGTGAACACCTCGAGCGAACCGTAGGACTTCGACAGGCCCTCCGCGGTGAGCGGCGTCCGGCCGCACGGTGCCGGATCGGGGAAGCGCAGCTTGGCGACCTTGTCCGAGACGCGCAGCTCGGCCATCCCGGCGCTGAGCGCATCGGCCCGGCGCAGCATCTGCTGTGCCGCCTTGGCCTTAGTGGCCTTCGCGCGCATCTTGTCGGCCTGGCCGCGCAGCTGGTCGATCTTGCGCTCGGCGTTGGCACGCTCCCGGTGCCGCCGTCGCTCGTCGGCCTCGCGCTGCTTGAGGTAGGTCTGCCAGCCGACGTTGTAGACGTCGATCACCGAGCGATTCGCGTCCAGGTACCAGACCTTGTTGACGACCGCGTCGAGCAGCTCCACGTCGTGGCTGATCACGATCAGGCCGCCCCTGTGGCCCTTGAGGAAGTCCCGCAGCCAGCCGATGGAGTCGGCGTCCAGGTGGTTCGTCGGCTCGTCCAGCAACAGGGTCGTCGGCTCGCCGGCGGAGTCGGCGAACAGGATCCGCGCCAGCTCGATGCGCCGGCGCTGGCCGCCGGACAGGGTGCCGAGCGGCTGGGCGAGCACCCGCTCGGGCAAACCGAGATGGGAACAGATGCGGGCTGCCTCGGCCTCGGCCGCGTAACCGCCCAGGCCGGAGAACCGCTCCTCCAGCTGACCGTAGCGGCGGACCAGCGCCTCGTCCTCGTGCTGCTCGGCCAGCTGCAGGCCGACCGCGGTCAGCTCCCGCAAGATGGTGTCCAGCCCGCGCGCCGACAGCACCCGGTCGCCGGCGGTCTGCTCCAGATCACCGGTACGGGGGTCCTGGGGCAGGTAACCGATCGGGCTGTTGCTGGCCACGGACCCGGCATGCGGCTGGGTCTCGCCGGCCAGCACCTTGAGGCTGGTGGTCTTGCCGGCTCCGTTACGGCCGACCAGGCCGATCCGGTCGCCGGGCTGCACCCGCAGCGTGGTGGGTTCCAGCAGGATGCGGGCGCCGGCGCGCAGCTCTAGTTCGGTGGCGGTGATCATCTCGGGCTTTCAGGTCGTCACGGGCAGTCGGAGCGAGCTATCGACGCTCGGTCAGTCCCGGACGGTGCCCATGCCCTCAAGGTTACCGTACGGTCGCAGGACAACCGGCTTCCGCCGGCCGATGTCGAGGAGCGCCAGCCATGCAGTACAACGACGACGCCCAGCTCGACACATCGTCGTGGTGCTGCTGCAGGTGCTCGGTGGTGGCGGCTCGGCCGGCCTGCCGGGTGGCGTCAGCGGACTCTCCGACGTGGGCACCGGTAATGCGGTCAGCTCGGTGGACAACGCTCAACTGGCGGCCTCGTGCAAGACCGGCAAGGATGCCAATCGCAGCTTCGACTGCGCCATCGTGGCCGATATCGAATCCATCGAGGATTACTGGCAGGCGGAGCTGCCCTCGCTCGGCACCAACTACGTGCATGCACCGACCCGCTTCTTCCGCGGCCAGACCTCGACCGGTTGCGGCGCCGCGGACTCCGGGGTCGGGCCGTTCTACTGCCCCGCGGACCGGCGGGTCTACATCGACCTGTCCTTCTTCGACGAGCTGAAGACGCAGT
>DATAKO010000134.1:0-11090 GCA_036261575.1 Jatrophihabitans sp. | reverse complement strand
GTAAGCCGGACGCGGCCGCACGACTCTGGCTCAGAGCATCCCATAAGTTCGCTGCCAGTCCTTCTCCCATGCCATGGCCACTGGAACGCCCTTCAGTGAAGCCGAACCTTGTCTCGTTGGGTTCGTTGAGTGTCGCTAGAAGAGCCTGAGCCTCGCCGTGCTGGCCAGTCTGGATCAGATGCATTATGTGTCCGAAGAAGCTCTGCAAAAGTGAAGCGCATCGGCGAGCCAGCGTGGTCCCCGAGTAAAGCAAAGACCCCGGATCGATGAAGACGGGCGTGTCATCTCGGATGTCTATGTCTACGAACTCGAGGGATGCTTGGCTACGTCCAAGACTGTAATGCTTTGAGACTTTCACCATAGGTACATTGTCTCACTTGGTCCTGACATAAGCACAAGCTTTTGCAAAGCTTTCGGGGGGGTAAATTGAAAGCCAGATGCCCCGCCTCACCAACACTGCCAATCTCCAGACTCACCACTACCTCCGCACCTGCTGGCTACAGCACATCGGCCTCTACGTCAACCTCTCCCGCACCGAACAATGGCAGTTGCACGCCTACTTTCCAACCCAGCAAAGACCTGACACCCGAGCAGTTGCTTGCCCACCGCAGAGCAGCCAACTGGCACGACCCAGCACTCCCCCAGCAAGCCGGCCGGGCCTACGCCAAGTTCCTACGTGCTGCCGCTACCCACGCCGCCCGAGTCAAAGCCGCTCAGCCGGTCGTCGCCGGCGGCCGACACAAAGGTGAACACAAGATCACGGTCGCCGCAGTCGCCCGACCAGAGCCCGATGTCCGGCGCTTCGTGAAGGCCCTCTTGCAGCTGGCAGTGCTCGACCGCGAGCAGTCTAGGAAGCCTCAAACGCCCCCAACCGCTTGAGCACATGCCAGACATTGCCGGGCTGCCGTCCGAACTGCTGCGCAATGTCGACCTGCCGCACGCCGGACCGGTACAGCCGCAGCATCTCCGCGCCCACCTCGGGCGTCACCCGCGGGTAGCGCACTACTGCTCCGTGCTTCCGCAGTAGCCCAATGACCGTACTGCGGGCCAAGCCGTAGCGTTCCGCTAGCTGCCGGCCCGTCGACCCTGCTTCGTAGTCGGCGACGATCTGCGCAGCGATGACGGCATCGACGCGGAGGTTGAGGCGCCGGATCGAGGTGGGCACCGGTCCAGGCCGGGCAGGGAAGGTCCTCCTGACCAAGGCGGCACACCGGTGGACCCGCCTCATCTGCTCCGTTAGGTTCGAATACTGGCCCACAAGCTCGACCAGTTTGGCCTCACGTCGGCGCGGCTCGAACGCCGAAGCGCCGATCAATGACTCGAGCTCAGGTGACCGCTCAGCCGGCCGTGCATGTGCTCGCTGGGTTGGTTCAGCCCGATGATCTCGACAGCCTTGCCGCGGTGGGCGTACTTGGCCACCACTTGGTCCAGCGCGGCCACCGTGGACGCGTCCCAGACATGGGAATCGCTCAGATCGATCACCACGCGATCCGGGTCGCCGGCGAAGTCGAAGTGATCAGCGAGTAGCGAAGACGAAGCGAAGAACAGCTCACCGGCGACGCGGTAGACGACGGTCTGGGTGTCGGGATCCGTGACGGCGGTGACCTGGGACAGGTGTGCGACTCGGCGGGCGAAGAGTAGACAGGCCAGGACCACACCGGCCAAGACTCCGTAGGCGAGGTTGCCGGTGCTGACGGTGACGACGACCGTCAAGGCCATGACGGCGGTCTCGCTCTTGGGCATGCGCTTCAGGCGGGTCGGGGTGACGCTGCTCCAGTCGAAGGTCGATACCGAAACCAGGACCATTACCGCGACCAGCGCCGCCATCGGTATGCGGGAAGCCACCGGCCCGCACACCACGACCAGAATCAGCAGGAACACGCCGGCCAGGAACGTCGAGACACGGGTCCGGGCGCCTGCCTTGATGTTGATCATTGTCTGGCCGATCATTGCGCAGCCGCCCATCCCGCCGAAGAAGCCGGTGACGATGTTTGCCACGCCCTGGCCACAGGATTCGCGATTCTTGTTCGAGCCGGTGTCGGTCAGGTCATCGACCAGCCGCGCCGTCAGCAGCGATTCGAGCAGCCCGACCAGGGCCATGGTGACGGCGGGCAACGCGATGATCGACAGGGTGTGCGCGGTGAGGGGAACGTTCGGGAACCCGACATGCGGCAGCGAGTTGGGTAGCTTGCCCTTGTCGCCCACTGTCGGGACCGCTACCCGGGCCGCGATCGTGAACGCCGTCAGCACCACGATCGCCACCAGCGGCGCAGGGACGGCGGCGGTCAGCTTCGGGAAGAACACCATGATGACCAGCCCGACCCCGACGAGCGGATAGACCGCCCAGGGCACGTGATGCAGGTTGGGAAGCTGCGCCAGGAACAGCAAGATGCCGAGTGCATTGACGAAGCCGGTCATCACACTGCGGGGCACGAACCGCATCAGGTTCGCCACACCGACCAGGCCGAGTACGACCTGGATGACGCCGGCCAGCAGCACCGCCGCGACCAGATAGTTCAGGCCGTACTTGATCGACAGCGTCGCCACCACCAACGCCACCGAACCGGTGGCGGCCGAGATCATCGCGGGACGCCCGCCGACGATCGAGATCGCGACCGCCATGGTGAAGGACGCGAACAGCCCTACCCTCGGGTCGACATGAGCGATGACGGAGAACGAGATCGCCTCCGGGATCAGGGCGATACCAACCACCAGCGCTGCCAGCACCTCCGTCCGCAGAACGCGCGGGGACGCCCAAGCGGGCCTTTCCGGTCGGCGGGAGCTGGCAGCGGGGACCAGTTGGGCGAGCATGGGAGCGAAACCTTTGGTACGTGAGGGCATGAATCCAGATCGGGTTGGTACCCACCACGGAGATGGGCGAGAACGGTTTCGCGGGCAGGGCGAACGTCGATTGCCGTGCGTGCCCCTCGAGTGTCACATCGGGGCCGCGCACCGGCGGTACCCGCGCGACGATTTCTGTGGTGCGGCATCAACCCTAACCTAAGGTTAGAGTTGATGTGAAACCGATGGTGTCCGGCCGGCGGAGACGGCCGGGCGAGAGGAGCGGGCGGTGGACGGCAGCCAGATGCAGATCGGTGAGGTCGCCGAACGCACCGGACTGTCCATCAACACCATTCGCCACTACGACCAGGCCGGGCTCGTTACGCCTTCTGCCCGCACCCCGGGGGGCTTTCGGCTCTACACCCACACAGATATCGAACGCCTGCTGGTGATCCGTCGCATGAAGCCGCTGGGCTTCACCCTCGAGCAGATGCGTCAGCTGCTGGAGATCACCGGCGAGCTCACTGCACCCGAAGCGCCGGCTGGCGATCGTGGCCGAGAGTTACGCGCGATGGTGCGCCATTACCGCGAGCTGGTCGAGCAACGGCGGCGCACACTGTCGAAGGAACTGGCCTTTGCGGAGGAGTTCGGAGCGACCCTGGACTCGCTCGTTTCCCCCAGCGCCGACTGAGCAGCACGTCGCCAGCTGTTCGCACCAAGTCATCAATGGATAGAGTTTGCGGATGCCAAGCGTGCCCGAGGAAGCAAGCTTGACAAGCGTGGCCCTGAGGGGCGGCCGATACCGGTGGACACCGCCGGCGATCGCCTGTCCGAGTAACACCTCGGAGCGGCCAGCGCTGGCGCCAGGAATGGGCCCTGATCCGGAGACGGGGTCGACGAGCTTTCGGGTGCATGCCGGCGACGGGCCGACAGTGCGCGATCCCGATCGCGTCATGATCCGATGGATCGCGCAAAGCTGGGACGGGCAGGAGAATGGCCACGACAGTTGGGATTCCGCGCCGAATGGCGAGCCACTGCCCGCAACCGGCTACCTCCGGCCGCGCATCTGGCTGCTCGCAAGACACGCCCGGGTCGGGGACGTGTACGAGGTGGTCGCGCCGGCCGGCTCGGATGCCGCTGTGGCAGGGCAATCGGCGGTCATCGCGGTTCAGGTGGTGTCAGGCTAGCCGCAGCCCACCGGGAACGGCGCGCGCCGCGGTAGCCCGCGCACAATGGAGGCATGGCGAGGGAGCCGGAGCGAACGGCGGACGGCCGATTCCTGATCATCGACGGGCGTCGCGGGCGCGCCCGCGACCCCGACAATCCTGATGCTCTGCGCGCGCAGCTGGTCGAGGAGTTGATGGCGGCGCGCCGCGCTGTCAGCTCCGACCCCCAGTCAGCCAGGCCCCGGGTCCAGGATGCGAAGCTCGCGCTGGGCGAGCGCGGCGAGCCCTGGTGGCAACCGACTGAGGCGGGCCGGCGAACCCGCCTGGCAGCCACCATGCGCACTCTGCTGCGGCACCGCACCGCCACGGCAACCATCTGCCCCAGCGACGCGGCACGCGTGGTGGGCGGCCCACGGTGGCGAGAGCTGATGGACTCAGCCCGCGCCGTCGCCGCCGAACTCGCCCGCGACGGCATTCTCGTCATCACCAGCAAGGGACAGCCGTTGCCGCCGGACCAGCTCCGCGGCCCGGTCCGGCTCGGCCGCGGGCCGGGGTGGCGGTAGCCGTGCTACGGCTTGCGCAGCAGGGTGCTGATGCGCTGCCTGCTCACGCCGAACAGAACGGCGATCTCGTCCATCGGCATGCCTTCGTCGTGCAATGCCGCAGCCTCGCGCCGCCGCCACTCCACCCCGACGGTGTTCAGCCGGTCGTGAATGTTTCCCAGAAGCTTGACGATCAGCGGCTGCTGCTCGCCGTAGACGAGGTCGGTCCAGGAACTGCCTGCGGCACGCTGCTGCTTGATGAAGGCGGCGCGGGTACGCACCACCTTCATGTCCGCCTCGGTCTCGTCCAGGGCGGCAAGTAACTTCTCTAGAGCGGCGAGCGTCGGGTCGTCGCGGCGGGCCACCGGCAGTCTCCTTCTGGTTCAGGAAACCCGCACTCTACCGCAACGGGTGTTGCGGTTTCATTACGACCCGCAACGGCTATTGCTGCAATACTTGTTGCAGCAACCCCTGTTGCGGTACGCTCTGGTGCATGCGATCCCTTTTGACCAGCTTGCTGCTGCTGCGGGACCGGCGTCGCGCGGCCGCACCTGCGAACCCCACTACGGTGCCGGCCCGACCGGCCCGGCCGCTGCGCGCCGTGCAACACACCGTGACCCGCCGCGCGCTGGAGCGCGGCGACAGCACCCACACCCTGTGGTTGGAATACGTAGCCCGCGGCGGCGTCGCTGATGAGGCCAGCTTCGAGGCCTACCTGCACGGCTGCCTGATTTTCTCCCGTCTGGAACTACTCATTCTCGAGCAGACCCTGTGGGAACTGGACACCTTCGGCCCGCAGCCACACCGCTTCGGCCCGACCGAGCTGCCCCCCAGCTTCGGTCGAGGCTAGTCCACCGAGCGCAACCCCAAAGCCTCAGGCTCCGGCTCAACAGCGAGCCGGAGCCTGACCCCCCGAACCCCCGTCGCGCGCGGATCGACTCCCCCACAGACCCCCGGTCGTCGCGCGAGTCAGCAACCCCTGCACCCCCGCGATCAACGACGTCGGAGCAATCCGGCAGGTGCGTCAGCGCCAGCCGAGAGCCGGCGCCACAAGCGTCAGCAGCGATTCCAGCTGATGGATGCAGTAGTCCACGCCAAGCTGGTTGGGAATCGTGACCAGCAGCGTGTCTGCGGCCGCGATGGCCTCGTCCCCAGCCAGCTGCTCGATGAGCTGGTCAGGCTCGGCCGCATAGGTCTTGCCGAAGCGCGCCGCGCCCCCGTCGAGAAAGCCCACCTGATCACGCGAGCGCCGCTCCGCCCCGAACAGTGCCCGGTCCCGCTCGGTGACGATCGGGAAGATGCTGCGGCTGACCGAGACCCTCGGCTGGCGGATGTGGCCGGCCTCGGCCCACGCCTTGCGGAACCGATCGATCTGCTCGGCCTGCAGCTGATGGAACGGCACCCCGGTGTCCTCGGTGAGCAGGGTGGAACTCATCAGGTTCATCCCCCGCGCGGCCGCCCACTCGGCGGTCTTGCGCGTGCCGGCACCCCACCAGATGCGATCGCGCAGCCCCGGCGAGTGTGGCTCGATCCGCAGCAGGCCCGGCGGGTTGGGGAACATCGGCCGCGGGTTGGGTTCGGCGAAGCCCTCGCCGCTCAGCACGTCGAGCAGTACCTGTGCGTGCTGGCGAGCCATCTCCGCATCGTCGCTGCCCGGCTCCGGCACGTAGCCGAAGTACTTGTAGCCCTCGATCACCTGCTCCGGTGATCCCCGGCTGATGCCCAGCTGAAGGCGCCCGCCCGAGATGAGATCGGCTGCGCCGGCGTCCTCGGCCATGTAGAGCGGGTTCTCGTAGCGCATGTCGATGACCCCGGTACCCAGCTCGATCCGGCTGGTACGGGCGCCGATCGCGGCCAGCAGCGGAAACGGCGACGCCAGCTGGCGGGCGTAGTGGTGCACCCGGAAATACGCTCCGTCGGCTCCGAGCTCCTCCGCTGCGACCGCAAGGTCGATGGACTGCAGCAGCACGTCCGAGGCCGATCGGGTCCGCGAGTAGGCGCTGTCACTCCAGTGGCCGAACGACAGGAAGCCGATGCGTTTCATACAGCGTTCAACGACGTTTGGCGCGGCGATGTTCCGTCCATCCGGTAACACCTGCTGAGGATGCGCTGGTCCTTGGCGGGACCGGACACGTCCCACTGCACCCGCAGCCTGGTCCGGTCTCGGTCGACCACGACCAGGCCCCGGTACCGGTCGGCCCGGCAGGGGTGCTCGACCAGCTCACCGGGCCGCCACGGGTGGAACGGACGGCCGTCGGCGAAGAGCACCTGCCACCCGGAGCCATCACTGACGATGGCGTACTCGCGGAAGACCTCCAGCCGTTCACCCTGCCAGCTCAGGGTGCCCTTCTCGTACCAGCTGATCCGGTCGGGGGCTTGCTGCTGCAGGTCGAGCGTGCCGGTCAGCCAGCCCTGGACACCTGCCCGGCGGTCGGCCAGCCGACGGTGCAGCCGCCACCGGCCCAGCAGCTGCGGCGGCTCGACGGTATGCACGATCAAGGCTTGCGGCGGACGCGGATCACGTTGTCCAGTAACTGGCCTACCCGACCGTCCGGGCTGCTGCCGATCCGCTCCCGCACCTCCCGCACCTCGGTGATCCAGTCAGCGTCGACCAGACCCAGACCTGCGAACACCTCGTCCACCGTCACGAACGAGATATGCCTGGCCACCCCTGCCCGTTCGGCGTCCGCGCGGGCACGAGCCAGTGCGACGGCGGACACGTCGGCCGCGGCGACCTGCCAGCCGTGCCGGGCCAGCCAGGTCGCGTCACCACCCTCACCTGCACCCAGGTCGAGGGCGGTGCCGGGTTGCAGTTCACCCACCTCGGCTGCCAGCACCGCATTCACCTGGGACGACCAGACCCGGTCGGCGTAGCGGTCGTTCCAGAAGTCGGCCGCAGTGCCGACGTCAGCCTCATCGGGCGGACCGGCCGGGTGCTGCCTCGAATCTTCGGAGCGCTTGTCAGGGTGCCCGTGCGTCATGCCTCCATCCTGTCGAGCGCACAGACCGACCGCCACGAGCCCCACAGCAGACTGATCATTCTTGATCAGCTTATTGACATATTTGATCAGCGGGAGTTGTCTTGCCGTCAGATTCTGACTGCCATCGTCGCTCGACCGTCCGGCCGCGCCTCACCCGCCAGGAGCCAGTCGCATGCCCCGTCGCCGCCCCCTGCTCGCCCTGATCGCGACCGCCGCCCTGGCGTGTTCCCTCGTCGTGGCGAACTCGCCGGTCGCCACCGCCCACCCCGGGCCGCCCGCCCCGGCTCGGCCCGCGCCGCTGTACCCCGCTGTCGGCGCGGGCACCCACCTGATCAACGAGGACGCGAAGCTCGCCGGCTTCAACGACACCGCCTGGTACAAGGCCAACATCCCGTTCCTGGATGTGCCGGACCAGCAGATCGAGCAGGTCTACTACTACCGCTGGCGCGACTACAAGGAGCACCTGCGTTACACCGACCCGACCGACGGCTGGATCTCCACCGAGTTCCTGGATTGCTGCGGCTACGCCGCGCCCTACCAGGCGATCGACGCCGCGGCCGGGCATCAGATCAGTGAGGGACGCTGGCTGCGCGACCAGCAATACACCGACGATTACATCAAGTTCTGGCTCACCGGCCCGGGCGCGGGCCCGAAGCCGCAGACCGACGCGGACAACGCCGACACCAGCGACTGGGCACACGAATACAGCTTCTGGCTCGCCTCGGCCGCCTACGGTCAGGCAGAGGTCACCGGTGACACGACGTTCATCACCGCGCTGCTGCCGCAGCTGATCACGCAGTGGCAGGGCTGGGACAAGCAGTTCAACCCGGCGATCGGGCTGTACTGGTCCGTGCCGGTGTGGGACGCGATGGAGTATTCGGCCTCGTCCTATGCGTCCTCAGACCCCTATCACGGCGGTGCCGGCTACCGGCCCACACTGAACTCCTACCAGTACGGCGACGCGATGGCGATCAGCAAGATCGCCGCGCTGGCCGGCCAACCACGCATCGCGCGCAGCTTCGCGGCCAAGGCCAAGGCCCTCGGTGCTGCCATGCAGAAGTACCTCTATGACCCGAAGTCCGCGTTCTACTACCACGTGGCCCGAGACAACAACCCGCAACTGACCAAGCTCGCCACCCGCGAGGAGATCGGGTTCATCCCCTGGGCCTTCGACGCAGCGGAGCCCAACGACGCGGCGGCCTGGGCCCAGCTGTTCGACCCGCAGGGCTTCGCCGCGCCCTTCGGCCCGACCACCGCCGAGCGGCGCAGCCCGCTGTTCAACCATGACGCCGGCGGCTGCTGCCGCTGGGACGGCCCGAGCTGGCCGTTCGCGACAGCGCAGACCTTGACCGGCATGGCCAACCTGCTCGACGACTACCCGGCCCAGCCCTACGTGACGGCCCAGCAGTACGCGGCCCAGCTGCACACCTACGCGGCGACCCAGTACAAGAACGGCAAGCCCTACGTGGCCGAGGCCCACTCGGCCGACCAGGACCAGTGGATCTATGACGGCTACGACCACAGCGAGGACTACAACCACTCCACCTATGCCGACCTGGTGATCAACGGCCTGCTCGGCCTGCGGCCGTCCACCGGTGACGCGCTGAGCATCAAGCCGCTGGTTCCTGCCGGCTGGGACCACTTTGCCCTGGAAAACGTGCCCTATCACGGCCACAACGTGACCGTCGCCTACGATCGGGACGGCAGCCACTACGGCATCGGCACCGGCATGCGGGTATTCATCGACGGCCGCCAGGTGCTGGCGCGCCCGGGCGTGCAATCCGTCAGCGTGCACGTCGGCGCCGACCGGGCTCAGCAGCGTGCGAACCTCGTCAACGATGCGGCGAACCCGCTGCGCACCGGATACCCGCAGCCGATCACCTCCTACACCTGGCAGTACGACAACGCGTGGAACGCACTCGACGGCAAGGTGTGGTTCAACGAGGTTCCCGAGAACACCCGCTGGACGAATTACGCCAGCCCGAACGCTCAGGACTTCTACGGCGTCGACTTCGGCGTACCAACCAAGATCAGCGACATTCGCTGGTACGGCTACGACGATGGCGGTGGCGTGCGCCCGGCCGCCGGCTACCAGCTGCAGTACTGGACCGGTTCGGTCTGGGCCGATGTGCCGTCCCAGCACCGGGATTCCACCACCCCGGTCGGTAATGGCCTGAACCGGATCACCTTTCCGCCGCTGACCACGACCAAGGTGCGGCTGCTGTTCACCAACGCGCCCGGCGCCTACGTCGGAGTCACCGAGTTTCAATCCTGGAGCGTCTCCGACCCCGCCGCCACCGTCGCCATCAAGGCCGGCCAGCTGTCGGGGCCGACCGCGGTACCGGTGACCGTCACCGACACCGGCCGCCGGCCGCTGCTGGCCGGCAGCGTGTCGGTTGCGGTACCGCCCGGTTGGACCGTGAGCCCGGCCGTGGCAACGCTGCCCGTCGTGCGGCCGGGCCGGCCCGCGACGGTCACCGTCACCGTGACCCCGGCCGGACCGCCGGGCACGGTGTCGGACCTGGTCGCCACCGCCAGCTACCGGCAACCGCCCGGCCGCCCTAGCAGCAGTCACACCCGCCAGCAGGTGCGCATCGCCTACCCGGTCGGGCCGGCCAGCCCGGTCGGACAGTGGGACTTCGACGAGGGCAGCGGCAGCACCGCCCACGACGCCACCTCCCAGCACGACCTCAGCTTGCAGAACGGCCCGCAATGGACAACCGGACAGTCCGGTTCGGCGTTGCAGTACAACGGCTCCGACCAGGACGCGGTAGCAGCCGGACCGATCCTGGACACCACCGGCAACTTCACTGTCTCGGCCTGGGTGAAGCTCGATTCGACCGCCAACTTCGCCACCGCCGTCAGCCAGGACGGCGGCACCACCAGCGGCTTCTTCCTGCAGTATTCGGCGGCCGACCAGCGCTTCGCGTTCTCCACCGGCGAGGGTCGCGCGCTGGCCGATCAACCGCCGGTCACCGGCAGCTGGTACCACCTGGTCGGCGTGCACGACGCGAACTCCGGCAGCTACACGCTGTACGTCAACGGCGTCCGGCAGCAGTCGGTCTGGCAGCAGCCCGCCGGGGACGCCGCGCCGGGTCCGTTCGTCGTCGGCCGAGCCTTCTCCGGCGGCCACCCGAGCGACTTCTGGCCGGGCGCCATCGACCAGGTACAGGTCTGGCAGCGAGCGCTGCCGGCGGCGGAGGTAGCCAAGCTCTGAACGTCGCCTCAGCCGCCGGGCGAAGCGTCCGCCGGGCGAAGCGTCCCCCGCGGCTGAGGCGACCGCGTCGGACACGGCCAACCGGCCGCCCGCTGGCTACCGTGGGGCCATGGCGATCGAAGTCATCGGCCTGCGCAAGCGCTTCGGCGACCAAGCCGCGCTGCGCGGACTCGATCTGAGCGTCGCCGCCGGTGAGGTGCACGGTTTTCTCGGCCCGAACGGCGCCGGCAAGTCGACCACCATCCGGATCCTGCTCGGGCTGTTGCGCCCGGACGGGGGAAGCGTGCGGCTGCTCGGTGGCGATCCGCGCCGGGACGAGCTGGCGCTGCATCGCCGGCTGGCCTACGTTCCGGGCGATGTCGCGCTCTGGCCGAACCTCACCGGCGGCGAGGTGATCGACCTG
>DATAKO010000120.1:0-29222 GCA_036261575.1 Jatrophihabitans sp. | reverse complement strand
GGCCGCGCCCCGATCGTGCCCGGCCGTGCCGATGTAGCCCATACGAAGCAGATTGTCGGATCGGCGAGGATAGGCTTCGGCCGCAACCGCACCCGAGAGGCTGTCCGTGACGATGAAGCTGCGCACCGCTGTCCGCATGGTGGCCGTGCTGGCCACCGCCCTGGGATGCACGCTGGCAGCCCCCGCGCGCCCCGCGGTCGCGATCACCGCGCCTGCCGGCTGCAGCATCAGCGGCCCCCAGGTGCCGCTGCTCGCCGGCGACGCGAACGGCGCTCCGTTCGCGGCATTGACCGCGACGAACAATCGAGGGCTGTGGGCCGGTGTCCGCTACGCCGGCCAGGGCAGGGAGCAGGTGATCTCCTGGCAGGGTGGCCACACCACCGTCCTCGACACTTTCGACTTCGGCGCCACCTTGGACGAGTGGTACTCGGTGACGGTCGTCGGCGTCAGCACCGCCGGCGCGGTCGTCGTCGCGGCCGAAGATCCGCGGGCGCCGTCGCTGGCACGCATGCTCGGCTTCCGGTACGAGGGTGGCCACCGCTACGAGCTGGCACACAATCCCGACTGGATCAGCTTCCGGCCCACCTCGGTCAGCCCGGACGGGCGGGTGTCCGCAGATGTGATCACTGCCAGGTTCAAGGCGGTCGTGGAGTGGACCGGTCCCGGCAGCGGCAGTATTCGGGCGGTCGCGACCGGCCAACAAGTCATCCAATCCGGCTTCGACCAGTACGACGACTTCGTCTGGTTCACCGGCGCCAACCCGCCGGAGACCAACCGCGTCCATGCGCTGCTGGCCAACGGCAGGGTGATCGAGCTCGGCGGCCCGGCCGCGGTGGCGGACGGCATCGAGCTGCGGGCGGTGGCCGGCCGCTATGTCTTCGGTGACTTCGGCGGCAACGCGTCCGATGCGATCTGGGACCTGGCCGACGCGGCTGCCCTTCCCGTCGGGACGGTGCTGCAACCGGTCCAGCTGTCCGGACCGATCGGGGTCTCCTGGGTCGTCGCGGGGGCCGCCAGCGGCGCCCACGTCAACGAGTTCTACGACTGGCCGCGCCAGCCCTACTTCCGCTACACCGACAGCTGGGGCGACTCGCATCCGATGCCGGCCACCTTCACCGACTACGGCACGGTCGCCCCGTTCTTCGGCCTGGCTACCGACGGCACGATCGCCCTGACGACGACCGACGGCAACGTCCGCTTCATGCGGTGCGCGCTCAACTCCGCCGGTCACGAGCCGGCCGGTCGCATCTACACCGCCACCACCAGCAGCAGCGCCGTGGCGATCACCGGCGGCGCCCTCGACCCGGATCTGCGCACCGCTCCGATCTATGTGGACCTGTACGAGCTGACCGGGCGCAAGACCTTCATCGGCCGCTACCTGGCCAACCAGACCAACGCCAGCGCCGCCGCAGTCTGGTACCGGCTCGGGCAGCACAGCTTCACCGCGAGGTTCACCGCCGGCGCCGGCACTCACACGTACTGCGCATACGGGCTCAACATCCGGTACGGCAGCGTGAACCCGCAGCTGGCCTGTACCACCGTGACGGTGCCCTGACCGTGCCGATCACCACGCCCCGCAGGCTCTCCGAGGCCATCCTGTCCGCGCTGGCGGCAGCCGGCTCGGCCGACGTCACTGCGGGCGGCGAGCACCCGGCCGGCGCACATATGGCCGGCGCACATATGGCCGGCGAGCACTCGGCCGGCTTCGAAGCGGCAATCGCCCGGCTGGACGCGCTGGATCACGCCCTGGTGAGCCTGCTGCTGGCCGGGATGATCCGGCGGCTGCTGGAACTTCGTCATCCGGACGGCTTCGACGGCTCGGACGTCCAGCAGGTGCTGACCGAGGCGGTGCGGGCATCGCAGTGGTACCGGGACTCAGATCCGCGCTTGCTGGCCGCAGCGCTGATGGGCGCGCTGACCGTGCTGGAACCGGGCGAGCGGGTCACCCGGCCCTCGGCTGCGCACGCGATCCTGCTCATCGCGGCACTGCTGCCGGACCAGCCCACTGGCGCGGCCGCCCTGATCGAAGCCGAGCTGGCCGAGCTGCGGCGGGCAGAAACGATCGAGCTGCCCTGAACCTCAGCCGGTCAGCTGGTATCCGCCCTGCACCGCGAGCACACCACCGGCCAGTCCGAACAGCGTTGCCACGATCAACAACAGGCCTGCCCAGTCCGGGCTGCTGTCGTCGGCATCGTCGACGAACACGGCAGGCATCCCTGCGCAACGGATCTGGATCGAGCCGCTGATCGGGGCCTCGAACAGTGCGAACTCGAACCGGTTGCGCTCGTCATTGAGCACCGAGGTCACCGGCAGCTGGTTCTCCAGCCTGCCGTCACCGGTCCACGTGCAGGCGAGCGTGCTCAGGGCAGCCTGCGCGATCAGCTGCCTGGTAGGCGTCGTCGAGGACAGCTGGTAGGTCTTGCCGGCGGTCACGCGAAAGCTCGCCGGCGGCACCGCGCCCGGGTCGTAGGCGTGATTCTGCTGCGCCGCGGCGTAGCGGGAACCGGCGAACACCAACACCCCGAGCAGTCCCAGCACGACACCGGCGGCAAGCCGCACCAGGGCCGCGCGATCGCCGGCCAGCGCGTCCCGCCGCGCCACCTGATCCGGACGGGCCGGCGTGCTGATCACCCTGTCTCCTCGGTGCGGGCCGCCGCTAGGGCAGCATGGACTCACTGTGCGCGTGTTGATGGTGTCATGGGAGTTTCCGCCCACCATCGTGGGAGGCCTGGGTCGCCACGTCGGGGCGCTGGTGTCCGCGTTGCGGGCGCTCGGCCACGAGGTGCGGGTGATCGCCCCCGATGCGGCACCCCCGTTGCGCACCGGATCGCTGCTCCAGCAGGTTGCCGACAGCCAGGCCCAGGTGATTGCCCGGGGCCGGCGGGCCTGCCGCGGCTGGCGACCGGACGTGGTACACGGGCACGACTGGCTCACCGGGCCGGCGGCCACCTCGCTCGCCGCCAGCACCGGCGCACCTCTGGTCACCACCGTGCACAGCACCGAGGCGGGTCGCCAGCAGGGCTACCTGACCACGCCGTTGCAGCGGGCGATCGACGAGCACGAGCGCACGCTGGTGCGTGCCAGCGCCGGCGTTCTGGTGTGCTCGGAGTTCATGGCCGGGCAGGTCACGGGTCACTTCGGCGTGGCTGCCGCGGTGATCGGCAACGGCTGCGCGGCGCCAGGCAGCACCAACACGGCCGCGCACGGTGAGCGGGTGCCGGCCCGGATCGCCTTCGCCGGCCGGCTGGTGCACGAGAAGGGCCTGCAGGAGCTGATCAAGGCGCTGCCGCTGCTCAGCGAGGAGTTCCCCGATGTGCACCTGGTCGTCGCCGGATCCGGTCCGCTCGCCGCGGCGCAGCGGGACCGGGCCGAGCGCTACCGGGTCGCCGACCGGATCAGCTGGCACGGCTTCGTCGATCCGGACTCCGTGCTGGCGCGGGCCAGCGTCGTCGTGGTGCCCTCGTTGTACGAGCCGTTCGGGCTCGTGGCGCTGGAAGCGCAAGCGGCCGGCACTCCGGTTGCCGTGGCAGACACCGGTGGCCTGCGCGAGTTGGTTGCCGACGGGGTCACCGGCGTGCTCTTCCGGCCGGAGGATCCGGCTGCTATCGCAGCCGCGGTGACCAGGCTGTGGCGGGCGCCGGCGCGCGCCACCGCGATGGCAGGTGCCGCCCAGCGGCGTGCCCACGCGCAATTCAGCTGGCCGGCGGTGGCAGCTCGGGTGGCCGCGCAGTACCGGCGGTGTACGCGCTGACCGCCTGCAGCTTCGCCGCCATGTCCGCCAGCGCGGCCCGGGTCTCGGCTGCCACAGCCGCCCCGGACCGGCGGTCCCGCAGCAGCCGGGCCGGCACGCCGGCAGCCACCGAGAAGGGCGGCAGGTTCCGGGTCACCACGGCGTGCGCGGCTACCACCGAGCCCGATCCGATGCTGGTCCCGCGCACCACCGTGGCCTTCGTCCCCAGCCACACGTCATCGCCGACCCGCACCGGCAGTTTCGCTATTCCCTGGTCCTTGATCGGCACCTCGACGTCGGCGAACACGTGGTCGAAGTCGGTCACGTAGACCATGTCGGCGATGATGCACGAGCCGCCGATGGAGATATCCAGGTAGGCGTTGACCACGATGTTGCGCCCGAACACCGTCTTGTCACCGATCCGCAAGCTGCCTTCGTGGCAGCGCAGGCTGGTGCCGTCACCCAGGTGGACCCACCGTCCGAGCACCAGCCGGCCGTAGCCGGGACGAACCTCGATCTCGACCCGCTTGCCGAGAAACACCATGCCCTGGGTGATCACGTGCGGGTGCAGCAGCCGCAGCTTGGCGAAGCGCCAATAGCGAATGAGGTACCAGGGCGTCCAGGCTCGGTGCCTGACCACCCACCGAAGCGATGCGACGGTGAGCACCGGCGCCGACCGGTTCCGGACACCAGCCCGCCGGCGCGCCGGCCAGCTCATGCGGCAGCCGCCTGCACCAGCCCTCGCACCTCGGCCGGGCGCGCGCACACCGCCAGCGCTCCCGCGGACTCCAGCTCGACCCGCGAGCCGTAGCCCCAGAGCACTCCGGCGCAGGCCACGCCGTTGGCGGCAGCACCCAGCACGTCGTGGCTGCGGTCACCCACCATCAGCACCGCCGCCGGATCGGGGTTGCCCAGCCGGCGCAGCGCCTCCCCGACGACCAAGGCCTTCGAGTCCCGCTGCCCGTCGACCGTGTCACCGCAGACGAATTCGAAGTGCTGTGCCAGTCCGAGATGCTCCACGATCCGGACCGAGTGCGGCTCCGGCTTGCTGGTTGCCACAGCCAGCGGAAGGCCGAGCTCGGCCAGGCCCGCAACCAGCTCGGGCACGCCGTCGTAGGCGCGGGTGTGAAACATCAACTGCTCGCCGACGTAGTGCTTGCGGTAGTCGGCGACCACTGCGTCGAGCTTGTCCGCGCCCACCAGCGGCGGCAACGAGTGCCAGAACGGTGGCCCCAGCAACGTCCGCGCGGTCTGGTCGTCCACCCAGGCAACGTCGTTCTCGGCAAAGGCAAGCCGCAACGAGGCCAGGATGCCCGGTGCGGAGTCGCTGAGCGTGCCGTCCAGATCGAACAGCACCACCTCATACCGGCTGGCCGGCGTGACGTCAGCCGCGATCACGGCTTGAACCCGGTCAGCTCGACGTTGTAGAACAGGCCTGCCGGCACCACCCGCGACAGCAGCCGGCTGTCCAGGGCGTGCAGCCGCTGCCAGTTCTTGTAGGCGAACATGGCCCAGCCCCAGCCGAGCTTGTCCTTGGGCACCGCGGCTTCGAACGTCCGCACCGGCCAGCCGAACCAGGCCGCGGTCAGCTCGTCGGTTCGGGTCTGCACCCGGGCGGCTCCGGCACGGCGCGCCGTCGCGCGCAGCTGCCCCGGGTCGAAGGTGTGCAGGTCCACCACTGCCTCCAGCGCGGCCGCGCGGGACGAGGCATCCAGCTCCGCGGCCGGCCGGCCCCAGGTCTGCAGCCCCGGCAGCCGGGTGGCGCGGGTGGTCGCCCACCAGGTGAGCCGGGACAGCCGCCGCGCGATCACGTCGCCGTACCTGGTCGGCTCACCGGCGAAGACGAACCGGCCGCCGGGCTTGAGCACCCGCAGCACCTCCCGCAGGGCCAGCTCGACATCGGGGATGTGGTGCAGCACCGCGTGCCCGACCACCAGGTCGAAGTGATCATCCGGGTACGGCAGCGATTCGGCGTCGGCGACCCGGCCCGCGACCTGCAAGCCCAACGCGCGGGCGTTGCGCTGCGCCACCTCGACCATGCCCGGGGACAGGTCGGTGACGTGACCCTCGTCCAGCACGCCCGCCTGCTTGAGGTTGATCAGGAAGAAGCCGGTGCCGCAGCCGAGTTCCAGCGCGCGAGGATAGGGCCAGCCCTCGGTGCCCGCGACGTGCACGAAGCGGTCTCGGACATAGCTGATGCACCGCTCGTCGAAGCTGATCGACCACTTCTCGTCGTAGGTGGCCGCCTCCCAGTCGTGGTAAAGCACGTTGGCCAGCTTCGGATCGTGGTAGGCCTGCTGCACCTGCTCGGCGGTGGCCTGCCGGCCCGGGTCCCCGGGCATGCTCAGTTGCCCACGAACTCGGCCTTGCCGGGGCCGTTCTCGATGAACGAGGCCATCCCGCGCTGCTTGTCCTCGGTCGCGAACAGGCTGGCAAAGATGTGCGATTCCAGCTTCAGGCCGGTATCCAGATCGACCTCGAGCCCCTGGTCGATCGCGGCTTTGGCCGCCCGCAGCGCCAACGCCGGGCCCTTGGCGAGCTTGGTGGCCATCGCCAGCGCGGTCGGGTACACCTGCACCGCCGGCACCACCAGGTCGACCAGGCCCATCTCGTGTGCCTCGCCGGCATCGACGAACCGTCCGGTGTAGATCAGGTCCTTGGCCTTGGCGGGACCGACCAGCCTCGGCAGCCGCTGGGTGCCGCCGGCGCCGGGGATGATGCCGAGCAGGATCTCCGGCTGACCCCACTTGGCGTTGTCCGCGCTGATCCGGAAGTCGGCGGTCAAAGCCAGCTCGCAGCCACCACCGAGCGCGTAACCGGTGACGGCGGCGATCACCGGCTGCGGCAGCTGGGCGATCGCGTCGAGCGAGCCGGACAGCGCACCTGCCCGCCGCTGCATGTCCTGCGGCGACATCTGATGGAATTCCTTGATGTCGGCGCCCGCGACGAACACCTTCTCGCCGCCCCACAGGATGACGGCGCGGATGTCGGCCCTGCCGGCCACCTCTGCCGCCACCTCGCGCAGCTCGTCCTGGATCTGAATGTTCAGGGCGTTCACCGGCGCGCGATCGATCCGGATGGTGGCCACGCCGTCGGCGACCTCGAGCTTCACGAACTCAGTCATGCCCAGCAGCCTAACTAGACCGCCCGGGCGTAGTACCGTCCGGCTTCGCGCTCGACCCGGAGCGGCAGGCCGAAGGTCTGGCTCAGATGCTCGGAGGTCAGCACCTGGTGGATCAGGCCCTGGGCCACCACCCGGCCGCCGTTGAGCAGCATCGCGTGGGTCATGCCCAACGGGATCTCCTCGACGTGGTGGGTCACCAGCACCGTCGCCGGTGCGTCCGGGTCGGCAGCCAGGTTGGCCAGCCGTCGCAACAGGTCCTCCCGGCCGCCCAGGTCCATACCGGCCGCCGGCTCGTCCAGCAGCAGCAGCTCGGGATCGGTCATCAGCGCCCGGGCGATCTGCACCCGCTTGCGCTCGCCCTCGCTCAACGTGCCGTAGCGGCGGTCGGCCAGCTCAGCCACGCCGAAGCGGCCCAGCAGCGCTTTCGCCCGCCGGACGTCGAGCCTGCCGTAGGCCTCCCGCCAGCGACCGATGACCGCATAGCCCGCCGAGACGACCACGTCGCTGACAAGCTCGGCCGGCGGAATCCGCTGGGCCAGCGCCGCCGAGGACAGCCCGATCCGCGGCCGTAGTTCGAAGACGTCCACCCGCCCCAGCTGCTCCCCGAACACCCGCACCTGGCCGGAGGTGGCGTGCAGCGTGGTGGCCGCCAGCTGCAGCAAGGTCGTCTTGCCTGCCCCGTTCGGCCCGAGCACGACCCAGCGCTCGTCCTCCTCCACCGTCCAGTCGATGGCGTCCAGCAGCAGCTTGTCCCCGCGCCGGACCGTCACCGCGGACAGCTGCAGGATCGCGTCCGGGTTGATCGCCGGGTCCAGCTCACCGATAGCCACCACACCCCCATCCAACACCACCAGGCCACGGAACCGCCGCGGACCGGGCCGCAGCTGGCGTAGGGTGACTCGTCGATGGAACCAGCAGCGGACCTCACCCAGTCACTGGCGCGTCGGCTGGGCCAGGAAGTCCCGGCCGGTGGCGGTGGCCTGCTGGCCTGGCCGGGCAAGCCCTTTCCGCTCGGCGGCAACTGGGACGGCGAGGGCACCAACTTCAGCGTCTGGTCACCGTCGGCGACCCGGGTGCAGGTGTGCCTGTTCGACTGGCACGGCGCCGAGCACCGGGTAGATCTTGCCGAGCGGACGTACCACATCTGGCACGGCTACCTGCCCGGCATCAACCCCGGCCAGCGTTACGGCTACCGCATCACCGGACCGGACAATCCGCAACCGGGGCAGGTCTACAACCCCGCGAAGCTGCTGATCGATCCGTACGCCCGAGCGGTGGACGGCGACTTCGTCGATGACCGCGCCTGCTACAGCGACAACAACCTGGACTCCTCCGCCTTCGTGCCGCGCTCGGTGGTGGTGCTCGACGACGGGTTCCCGTGGGGCAACGATCGTCGTCCGCGCACCCCGTGGGACGACACCGTGATCTACGAGCTGCACGTCAAGGGCTTCACCGCCCGCCACCCCGATATCCCGCCGGACCTGCGCGGCACCTACGCCGGACTGGCCCATCCGGCCGCGATCTCCTACCTCAAGGACCTCGGGGTGACGGCGGTCGAGCTGCTGCCGATCCATCACTTCGTCAACGAGCCCGCGCTGCAGAAGCGCGGGCTGAAGAACTTCTGGGGCTACAACTCGATCGGGTTCTTCGCCCCGCACGCCGCCTACGCCACCCACACCGGCCGGCTCGGCGGGAATCAGGTTCGCGAGTTCAAGGCGATGGTGCGGGCGCTGCACGCCGCGGGCATCGAGGTCATCCTGGACGTGGTCTACAACCACACCGGCGAAGGGCCGGAGAACGGTCCGATGCTGTCCTTCCGCGGCATCGACAACGCCGGCT
Organism: Jatrophihabitans sp.; assembly: GCA_036261575.1. GTDB lineage: Bacteria > Actinomycetota > Actinomycetes > Mycobacteriales > Jatrophihabitantaceae > Jatrophihabitans_A. The sequence goes on along the minus strand of DATAKO010000120.1, from coordinate 20,529 downwards.
ACTACCGTCGCTCGCTGACCGACCCGAATCGCTACACCGACTACACCGGTTGCGGCAATACCTTCGACGTCCGCACGCCGGCAGCCCTGCAGCTGATGATGGACTCGCTGCGCTACTGGGTCACCGAGATGCATGTGGACGGCTTCCGGTTCGACCTGGCCTCGGCGCTGGCCCGCTCGCTGCACGACGTGGACAAGCTGTCGTCCTTCTTCGACACCATCCACCAGGACCCGGTGATCAGCCAGGTCAAGCTGATCGCCGAGCCCTGGGACATCGGTGACGGCGGCTACCAGGTCGGTGAGTTCCCGCCACTGTGGACCGAATGGAACGGCAAGTACCGCGACACCGTCCGGGCGTTCTGGGCGGACGGTGCCGGCGGGGTGCGCGACCTGGCCTACCGGCTCACCGGATCGTCGGACCTGTACGCCGACGACGGCCGGCAACCGTTCGCCTCGATCAACTTCGTCACCGCGCACGACGGCTTCACGCTGCGGGACCTGACCAGCTACCTGCACAAGCACAACGAGGCCAACGGGGAGAGCAACCGCGACGGCACCGATGACAACCGCTCGGTGAACTTCGGCGTCGAGGGTGAGACGGACGATCCTGCGGTCAACGCGCTGCGGTTGCGGCAGATCCGGTCGCTGCTCACCACCCTGCTGCTGTCCACCGGCGCGCCCATGCTGGTAGCCGGCGACGAGCGCTTTCGCACCCAGCGCGGCAACAACAACGCCTATGTGCAGGACAATCCGACGTCGTGGCTGGACTGGTCTGCCACCGAGCAGGGCGAGGACCTGCTCGAGCTGACCCGAAACCTGATCGCGCTGCGCAAGGCCTCACCGGTGCTGCGCCAGCCTGCCTTCTTCGAGGGCCAGGCGGTGCCCGGTGGCGACGGCTGCAAGGACCTGGCGTGGTTCCACCCGGCTGGCCGGGAGTTGGACGAGGCGGACTGGTTCGACGCCTCGCTTCGCACCATCGGCATGTACCTGGACGGTCGTGGGCTGCGCCATCGTGGGCCGCGCGGCGAGCAGATCATCGACGACTCCTACCTGCTGGTGCTGCACTCCGGCGACGACCCGGTTTCCTTTGCGCTGCCGGGCCCTCCGTGGGCCGCCGGCTACGTCCCGGTGATCGACACCTGCTGCCGGGCCGGCCGCCCGGACAGCACCGAGGCGCTGGTGGCCGGCGTCGAGCTCAAGCTGGCCGCGCGCAGCGTGCTGCTGCTGCGCGTCGTCCGCTCCTAGCCTTGCCTCGAAACGTCGTGAGGACCGGCCGCGGTGGCGGCCGGTCCTCACGACGGGTGCCCGATCAGAGCTGGACTGCGGTGGCCACCAGGCCCAGCTCGGCGTCGGAGGCCAGCAGCGGGTTGTTCGGCAGCACCCGGACGGTGTAACCGAACGCGCCTGCCTTCTCCAGCGGGATGTCGCCGGCGAACACCGCGGTGTCCTCGCGCTGCTCGGCCAGCTTCAGCGGCATGATCTGGTACGAGGTCAACCGGTTGTCCGCATCGACCTGGCCGTAGACCGCCTGCACCTCCACATCGGTGGGTTGCAGGCCACCCAGGGCCACGTCGGCGCGCAGCCCGAGCGAACCTCCCAGGCTCGGATCGCCCTCGATGGCCGATTCGACGTGGCGCACCGCGACGTTCTTCCACGCGCCGGAGACCCAGCTCTTCCAGGCCGCCAGCTCGCGTGCACCCCGGAAGCCGTCCGCGCTCATCGACTCGGCCGAACGGGCCGCCGGCGCGTACAGCTTGTCGATGTAGTCACGGACCATCCGGGTGGCGACCACCTTCGGGCCCAGCGACTTCAAGGTGTAGCGCAGCATGGCCAGCCACTGGGTCGGCACACCGGCCGCATCACGGCTGTAGTAGCGCTGGGTGACCTGATGTTCCAGCAGGTCGTAGAGCGCGTTGGCCTCCACCGCGTCCCGGTGCGCGTCGGTGGTGCCGGTCAGCGAGTCGTCGGCGGACGGGATGGCCCAGCCGTTCTTGCCGTCCTCGCACCATTCGTCCCACCAGCCGTCCTTGATGGACAGGTTCAGTCCGCCGTTGAGCGCAGCCTTCATGCCGGAGGTGCCGCACGCCTCGAGCGGGCGCAGCGGGTTGTTCAGCCAGACATCGCTGCCCCAGTACAGGTAGCGCGCCATCCCGATGTCGTAGTCGGGCAGGAAGGCGATCCGGTGCCGGACCTCCGGGTCGTCGGTGAAGCGCACCAGCTGGGCGATGAGCTCCTTGCCGCCGTCGTCGGCCGGGTGCGACTTGCCCGCCACCACGATCTGGATCGGGCGCTCGGGATCGGTGAGCAGCCGCTTGAGCCGCTCCGGGTCGCGCAGCATCAGGGTCAACCGCTTGTAGGACGGCACCCGCCGGGCGAAGCCGATGGTCAGCACGTCCGGGTCGAAGGCGGTGGCCGTCCAGCTCAGCTCCATCGTGGAGAACCCGCGCTCCAGGCCGGACTGCCGGATCCGGCGGCGGATCTCCTCGACCAGCCGGGAGCGCAACTCGCGCTTGAGTTCCCAGAGCTCGCCGTCGCTGACCTGGTCGATCGCCTCCCAGCCGTCGCCGGCGGCCAGCGCCTCGGCGCCGACGGCCCGCTCGGCCAGGTCCAGGATCTCGCGGGCCATCCAGGTGGGAGCGTGCACGCCGTTGGTGATCGAGGTGATCGGCACCTCTTCGGCATCGAAGCCCGGCCAGAGGTCGTTGAACATCGACCGGCTGACCCGGCCGTGCAACTGCGCCACCCCGTTGGCCCGCTGGCCGAGGCGCAGCCCCATGTGGGCCATGTTGAACTTCGCGGGGTCCTCCTCCGCACCGAGCGCAAGGATCCGGTCCACCGGCACGCCGGGCACGTTGCCCAGGTACGCCTCGATCAGGTCGCGGTCGAACCGGTCGATGCCGGCCGGCACCGGGGTGTGCGTGGTGAAGACGGTGCCGGCCCGGGTGGCAGTCAGCGCCTCGTCGAAGCTCAGGCCGGCCTCGCCTGCGGTGAGCTCGCTGATCCGCTCGATCCCCAGGAAGCCGGCGTGGCCCTCGTTGGTGTGGAAGACCTCCGGGCTCGGGTGACCGGTGGCCGCGCAGTAGGCACGCACCGCACGGACGCCGCCGATGCCCAGCAGCAACTCCTGCAGCAGCCGGTGCTCGGGCCCGCCGCCGTAGAGCCGGTCGGTGACCGCGCGCGCGGCAGCATCGTTGTCCTCGACGTCGGAATCCAGCAGCAGCAGCGGCACCCGGCCGACCGAGGCCACCCACACCTGCGCCACCAGGGTGCGTCCGTGCGGCAGATCGAGCGCGATGCGCACCAGGTTCTGCTGGCGGTCGCGCAGCGGCGTGATGGGCAGGCCCTGCGAGTCGAGCGAGGGGTAGCGCTCCTGCTGCCAGCCCTCCCGCGACAACGACTGGGAGAAGTAGCCGGCCCGGTAGAGCAGGCCGACCCCGATGATCGGCGCGCCCAGGTCCGAGGCCGACTTCAGATGATCGCCGGCCAGGATGCCCAAGCCGCCGGAGTACTGCGGCAACACCTCGGTGATGCCGAACTCCGGGGAGAAGTAAGCGATTGCCGACGGCAACGAGCCGTTGGCGGGGTTCTCCTGCTGCCGCTGGTACCAGCGGGGCTGTTCCAGGTAGTCGCGCAGGTCGTCGGAAACGTCGGACAGCCGGCGCAGGAACTTGCGGTCCTTGGCCAGCGCGTTGAGCCGGTCATTGCTCACCTCGCCGAGCAGGCGGGTCGGGTCGCCGTTGCATTCGGTCCACAACTCCGGATCCACCGACTCCAGCAGGTCGAGTGATTCCGGGTGCCAGGACCAACGCAGGTTGGCCACTATCTCGCCCAGCGGAGCGAGCTGGGCCGGCAGCGCAGCGCGGACGGTGAGCCGTCGTAGTGCCTTCATGCCGCATACCCTAGCGGCCGCCGGTAGCGCTTACTGGTCATCCCCGGGTAACGATTTCACGCTACGGTGGGCGGGTGGCTGGACGACTCGGACTGAACTCCATACATCCGGTGATCGCCTACGGCGAGCTGCCCGCACGCGCGGTGATCGGCGAGCCGATGAACATCGAAGCGACCGTGTTCCGCGAGGGGCACGATGCGGTCGCGGCATCGGTCCTCTGGCGCTCGCCGGAAGGCACCGAGGCGCCGTTCAACCGCATGCGCCCGCTGGGCGGCGGCACAGACCGGTGGCGCACCCAGGTGGTGGCCGACCGGATCGGTACCTGGACGTTCGTCGTCGAGGCGTGGAGCGACCCGCTGGCGACCTGGTACCACGCGGTCGAGGTGAAGGCCGACGCGGGCCAGAGCGCGGCGGAGCTGGCCAACGACCTCGAGGTGGGGGCGCGGCTTTTCGACCAGCTGGCACGGGTGAAGCCGGATTCGGCGGAGCTGGCACAGGCGGTGGCCGCCGACCTGCGCCGCGACACCGATGACGTGCCGCTGCGGATCACCCGGGCCATGTCGGCCGAAGCACGGCAGCTGGCGCACGAGCACCCGATCCGGGAGCTGATCACCCGCTCGCCGCGCTACAGCGTCTGGGTCGACCGGGTGCGGGCGCTGTACGGCTCCTGGTACGAGTTCTTCCCCCGCTCCATCGGCGCGGAGCTTGCCGGCGACCCCGGCGACCAGGCCCGTCCGGTGCGGCACGGCACCCTCGTAGATGCCACGAAGCACCTGGATTACGTGGCCGACCTCGGCTTCGACGTGGTGTACCTGCCGCCGATCCATCCCATCGGCAAGGTGAACCGCAAGGGTTCGAACAACACGCTGCACCCGACGGAGACCGACGTCGGCTCACCGTGGGCCATCGGCTCGGATGAGGGCGGCCACGACGCGATCCACCCGCTGCTCGGTGACGAGCGGGATTTCGCAGCCTTCGTCGCCCGGACCAGGGAGCTGGGCATGGAAGTCGCCCTGGACCTGGCGCTGCAGTGCGCACCTGACCATCCCTGGGTGCGCGAGCATCCGGAATGGTTCACCACCCTGCCCGACGGGAGCATCGCGTACGCGGAGAACCCGCCGAAGAAGTACCAGGACATCTACCCGCTGAACTTCGACAACGACCCGGCGGGTCTGGCCCGGGAAGTGCTTCGTGTGACGATGCTCTGGGTCGGGCGCGGCGTGAAGATCTTCCGGGTGGACAACCCGCACACCAAGCCGCTGAACTTCTGGCAGTGGCTGATCAGCAACGTCAAGGCGCAGGACCCGGACGTGCTGTTTCTGGCCGAGGCGTTCACCCGACCGGCGATGATGCACGAGCTTGCGCGTATCGGCTTCACCCAGAGCTACACCTACTTCACCTGGCGCAACACCGCGTGGGAACTGCAGCAGTACGGCGAGGAACTGGTCTCCGGCGCGGACTACATGCGGCCGAATTTCTTCCCGAACACGCCCGACATCCTCAACGAGTTCCTGGTGTTCGGCGGCAAGGCGGCGTTCGCGCTGCGGCTGGTGCTCGCCGCCACCATGTCACCGTCCTACGGCATCTACTCCGGTTATGAGCTCTACGAGAACATCCCGGTGCGGCCGGGAAGCGAGGAGTACCTGAACTCCGAGAAGTACCAGCTGCGCCCGCGCGATCTGGACGGCGCGATACAGCGTGGTGAGTCGCTGGCCCCGCTGATGAAACGGCTGAACGAGATCCGGCGTGCGCATCCGGCGCTGCAGCAGCTGCGGAATCTGCGCTTCCACTACAGCGAGAACGACGCGATCATCGTGTATTCCAAGCGTGATTCGGCAACGGGTGACACGGTGCTGGTGGTGTGCACGATGGATCCGCACAACGTTCGCGACGGCTGGATCCACCTCCGGATGGACGAGTTGGGGCTCGATCCGGGAGACGGCTTCTGGGCCTCGGACCTGCTGTCCGGCGCGAATTACCAATGGGGCGAGCACAACTACGTCAAGCTCGGTCCGGACCAGGTGGCGCACGTGATCGTGGTCCACCCCTACAGCTGAGCGGTCACCGCCAGTGGCCAGGTCGCCGCAGCGCGACCGGCAGCCGGGTTCGCTCGTCACCTCGGGCCGAGTTCAGCTGCGCCTGGGTCAGAAACCACGCCTCGGTGAGATCCGCCGCTGACAGGTCGGCATCGCGCAGGTCCGAACCGAGCAGGTCGGCATCGGTGAGGTCCTGCCCGGACAGGTCCGCGGCGATCAGCAAGGCCCCGCGCAGCTGGGCACCGCGCAGACCGGTCAGCCGCTTACCTGCCAGGTCCCTGCCGCGCAGCCGTTTCGCCTTCGGGTGCCGCGCCCGCACCTGCTCACTGCACCTGGTCAGCACCAGGTCGACGCGAGACCGCAGCGCGGCCACGTCGATTTCGAGCAACGCCCCGGCCGCGGCCTCGGTGCGACCTTCGATCTGGCGGAACAGCCCGCCGGCACCGAGCGAGGGATCGCGCCGATCCACCTCGCGGAGGTACCACAGCAGCTCGTGCAGCTGCCGCATCACGGCGAAGCTGGCGAACATCGTCTCGGCATCGGCGCCGGCAGCGCGCCAGCTGACCCCGCCGAAGGTGCCACTGGAGACGTGCTGGCCGGCGCCGAAGCAGTCGAAGCTGACACAACCCGGGAATCCCGCGCTGCGCAGCTCCGGATGGATGCGGCAGCGATAGTCGGTGTCCAGATTCGTGCAGGGGCTGCCAGCCGGCTTGTCGATCGCGAAATCGGCGGAGCGGGCGAACGGCAGCGCGGTGCAGCACAGCGCGAAGCAACTACCGCAGTCGGCCTCCAGTGAGATCACTGCTGGCTGTCCGGCAGCCTGCGCAGCCGTGCTTGCACCGCCCGTCGGCCGATCGGGCCCAGATCGTCGAGCACCTCGCTGAGCACGGACAGCTGTTCGAAGGCCCGCAGCGCGACCGTGGCACCGGCGGGGTCGACTCCGTGGTACAGCTCGACTCCGATGAAGGCGGCCGCGACACCGCGCGCCAGGCCTGCCTTGTCGACCGCCGGTTCGATCGGGCTGTGATCGAGCAACCGGTCGAGCGCCGCCTCGATCTCATCGATCCACAGTTGCAGCGCATCCCGGCCGGCTTCGGCAACCGCCCGGCTGTGCTGCGCACCGGCCAGCACCTGGGCCAGCACGGCCGCGTTGGCCGCAGCGGGTTCGGCGTCGTGCAGCTCGCTGCCGATGGCGAACAGTTCACGCAGTGAGGCGACCTCGGCGAAGCGCTGCCGGAACGGCTGGATGCGCTCGGCCGTCGAGGTGCGGCAGGCCTCGATGATGAGCTGGTCGACCGAACCGAAGTGGTAGAAGATCAGTCCCTGATTGACGCCGACCGCGCCCGCGATGGATCGCGCCGAGGCGCCGGCGATGCCCTTGTCCCGCAGTGTCTGCAGCGCGCCGGTGAGCAAGCGTTGCTTGGTATCACCCATGAGGGCCATCGACTTCGACGGCCCGGTTCTCGCTGGTGGAATTCATCTGCCCATCAAAGCAGACTTCGACGCCCGGGCACCCCGCCGCGGACATACCGGATGGGATTGAGCACAGCGGGTCGGCGTCAGTCGGCCATGTCCGCCACGGCCACGATCTTGGTGGGCTGCAGCCGGACCAGCAGTTCGCCGGGTACCGCGTTGCGGCGGCCGTACTCCTCGGCACGTTCGCTGCCCATGTAGCGCGCAGCGATGCGGATGGACAAGGGCAGCATCTGCTCGGGGTCCTCGCTGATGCGCACGATCCCCTCGACGAGCACGAAGGCATACGGCGGCTGCTCCAGATCGACCACCATGCTGACCCGTGGATCGCGCCGCAACGAGCGCCCCTTCACCGTGTCGGCGCCGGTCATGAATACCAGCTCCGGCCCGTCCAGCACGAACCAGACCGGCGCGACGTGCGGCCTGCCGTCGGTCCGGGTGGTGGCCAGCTTGCCGGTGCGGGTTCCCTCGGCCAGGAATGCATAACTCTCGTCCTCGGTCATCTTTCGGGCCATGCCGGCCACTATGCCGCACCGGTAGGGGGTTTCGGTCGAGGACCGGCTGCCGATCCGATGAACCGATGGGCGCCTGCCGTCGTACGGTGAGGAGTGACCTCACGGCGGCGGTGGCTGGTGGTGCTGGCGGGCATCGTCGTGCTGCTCGCGCTGCCGGCGGCGGTGGCGGCGCTTCCGGCACCCACCGCGGCCGTCTCGGCCGGAACGCTGCTGGAGCGCATCCAGGCCTCCGGCGACGTGGCCTACAGCGGGTACGCCGAATCCGACGGAGGATTGGCGCTGCCGGTGACCAGCCAGTTCTCGGCGCTGGCCGACCTGTTGGGCAGCCACACCCAACTTCGCGTGTGGTGGCGCACCGCCACCGACTGGCGGGTGGATTCCATCGGCTACACCGGGGAAACCGACCTGCACATGACCCCGCAGGGATGGTGGACCTGGCGCTACGAGGCGAACTCGGCCACCTTCAGCGAGCAAACCGTGCCGCCGCGCATCCGGTTGCCCGATGACAGCGACCTGCTACCGCCCACTCTCGCCCGCCGGCTGCTCAGCCAGGTGCGTGGCGCTGAGGTGAGCTCCCTGCCGGCACGGCGGGTGGCGGGCGAGAACGCGCCCGGGTTGCGGGTTCGGCCGGATCAGGCCGCCAGCACCATCGACCACATCGACGTCTGGGCCGACAATCGAACCGGCTTGCCGCTGCGCATCTCGGTGTACGGCGCCGGGTCGGGCACGCCGGCCATGACGACCAGCTTCCTCGACGTCCGGGTCGCGATGCCGGCTGCCGGTACCACCGCGTTCACCTTGCCACCCGGCGCCAGCGTCGCCAGCGGCGGCGCGGAGGACCTGGCGACGGCGCTGGACCAGTTCGGTCCGTCCGTGCTGCCTGCCTCGCTCGCCGGCATCGAGCGCAACCCGGACCTGCCCGACCTCGGCGCGATCGGGGTCTACGGCCGCGGCGTGACCGAGTTCGCGGCGGTTCCGCTGCCGCGCCGGCTTGCCCGCTCGCTGCGCGAGTCCCTTGCCAAGGTGGCGACCGTGGGCGAGGGCGCCGATCCGGGCCGGCTCACGATCGGTTCCGGCCCGCTGAACCTGCTGCTCACCTCCTTCACCGATCCGGCCGGCACCTGGTTGCTGGTCGGCACGGTCACCCCGCAGACGCTCGCGAGCGCGGCCGCGGCACTGCCGGAACGGCCGCGATGATCACCACCGCCGGCCTGACCAAGCGATTCGGTTCGCTGCGGGCGGTCGATCAGGTCGACCTCGATGTCCGCGCCGGTGACATCTACGGCTTCCTCGGCGCCAACGGCTCCGGCAAGACGACCACGGTGCGGATGCTGCTGGGCCTGGTGCTGGCCACCTCGGGATCCATCGAGGTGCTCGGCCAGCCGATGCCGAAGGCGGCAGGTTCCGTGCTCCCCCGGCTCGGCGCGCTGGTGGAGGGCCCGGGTGCCTACGGTCACCTGTCCGGACGGGCGAACCTGCTGCTGCACGACGCCAGCGGTAACCGGTCAGCCCGCGGCGATCGTGCCGGCCGGGCCCGCCGGGTGGACGAGGTGCTGGACGAGGTGGGACTCGGTGGCGTCGGTCGCCGCCCGGTGCGCGCGTACTCGCTGGGCATGCGCCAGCGGCTCGGGCTGGCCGCCGCCCTGCTGCGCGAGCCGGAGCTGTTGATCCTGGACGAGCCGACGAACGGCCTGGACCCGCAGGGTATCGGCGAGATCCGGCGACTGCTGCTCAAGCTGCACGCGGCGGGCACCACCATCTTCCTGTCGAGCCACCTGCTGGCTGAGGTGGAGCAGCTGTGCACCCGGGTCGGCGTGCTGGACCGTGGCCGGCTGATCGTGCAGGCCGAGCTGGCCGAGCTGCAGGAACCGACCGGCCGGGTGGTGCTGCGCAGTCCGGATGCCGCGGCGATCGCGAGCGAGTTCGCCGGCCGGCTGATCAGCCGCAGCGGCGACGAGCTGGTGCTGACAGCGGCCGATGCCGCTGAGCTCAACACCGACCTCGTGCGGCGCGGCTTCCGGATCAGCGAGCTGATGCTGCAGCGGCAGAGCCTGGAGCAGACAGTGCTGGATATGACCGGTCCGAGCGCGGATCGGGTGGACCGGCCATGATCGGCATCGAGGTGTACAAACTGTTCCGCCGGCCCCGGACCTGGCTGACCATCGCGCTGCTGGACGCCTTGCCGACGGTGGTGGCGATCCTGCTGGCGGCCACCCACCTCGGTCCGCGGCCGGGTACCGGACCGGCCTTCCTGTCAGCGGTGCTGTCCAACGGGTCGCTGTTCGCCGTCGCCGCGCTGGCCATCGTGCTGCCGCTCTTCCTGCCGATCGCGGTGGCGGTGATCGCCGGCGATGCGATCGCCGGCGAAGCGCAGGGCGGCACGCTGCGCTACCTGCTGATCCGGCCGGTCGGACGTACCAGGCTGCTGGTCGCCAAGCTGGTCGCCAGCTTCGCCTTCGTCGCCGTCGCGGTGCTGGTGGTGGCCGGCACCGGCTTCGTGGTCGGCCGGCTGCTGCTGGGCCAGCAGCCGCTGTCGGCCGCAGTCACCAGCGTTTCCGGCAGCAGCCTGACGCCGGCCCAGATCAGCTGGCGGGTCGCCATCTCGATCGGCTACGTGGTGCTGTCCATGCTCAGCGTGGCGGCGATCGCGTTGTTCCTTTCCACGCTGACCGATTCGCCGCTGACCGCGAGCCTGGGCGCGCTCGCGGTCCTGGTGGGCTCCTCGGTGCTGCTGACGCTCGACGCCGCGCACGCGCTGCAGCCCTACCTGCCGACCCGGTACTGGTTGTCCTTCATCGACCTGTTCCGGGATCCGATCCTCTGGCGCAATGTGGAGCGCGGGGTGGCGCTGCAGCTCGTCTACGTCGCGGTGTTCCTCGCTGCCGCCTGGGCCAACTTCGCGTCCAAGGACGTCACCACCTGAGCCCCGGCCGGCCGCGGGGCGGCTGCGGGTCAACCGCCCAGCCGGGCGCAGTCGCCAGGACCGAAACCGGTCGGCACGGCCGCTGCCAGCGATGCCTGCACCAGCCCCGCCACCAGCGGATCGGCAGGCAACTGGGTGTGGTCCACGACCGAATCCGGGCACACCTGCTGCAGCTGCACGTTCACCGCGCCCGCCAGCGTCGCCGAATCGGGCGGCAAGACCACCTGGTCCTTGCTGCTCCACAACGAGACCACGACGGGTCCGGGCGGTAGCTCCGGCGCGGCATTGAGCGCGTCCAGCACCGTGCTGCCGGGAACCAGCTGCTGGCAGGCCAGCGGGCATTCGCCTTGGAACAACGAGCCTAGCTCGGCCAGCGCGGTGCCGTGCTGCGGCGAGCCGAGGGTGACCAGCCGTCGGGTGACGGCGGCACCGCCGAGCTGCTTCAACCAGATCCGCGCCACCACTCCCCCGGCCGAATAACCGACCACGTCGACCGACTCGCCTCCGGTACGGGCCAGCACAGCGGCGGCGGCCGCACCCAGCACCCGCGCCTGAGCGGTCAGATCTCCCTGGGCATTGTCCGGCAGGCTCACCACCGTGACGTCGCGTCCCGTCGCCCGCAGCCGCGAGGCCAACGGCTGCAGACCGGCGGTGGACCCGCCGTAACCGGGCACCAGCAGCACCGGCCCTGGCAGGCCCTGCTCGGCGCGGCGGCCCACAGCGGCGCGGCCACCGGACCGCACCGCCAGCAGCACCGCCACACAGGCGAGCACCAGCAGGCCGGTCAGCACCACCAGCACCAACCGGCGGCGCGCCGGCGCCAGCGACCCGAACATGCCTTCCATAGTGGCCGACCCGGCCGGCGGCGGACACCGCAACCGCAGCGAGCACCGGCCGCGCGACCGGGCGATGTCGCCCGGTCACTGCTCGAACGTGGTTCGATGGACTGGTGCACGCATGGTTGATCTGGCTGATCATCGCCGCCGGGCTCGCCGGCGCCGAGGCGATGTCACTCGACCTGGTGCTGATCATGTTGGCCGGCGGCGCAGCCGGTGGGGCGGTGACGGCGGGCCTGGGCGCACCGCCGCCGGTGCAGGTGCTCATTGCCATCGTGGTCGCGCTGGGCCTGCTGCTCGGCGTGCGGCCGGTGGCCCGCCGGCACCTGCTCGCGCACGAGCACCGCACCGGCACCGACGCGCTGGTCGGGCGGTCGGCAATCGTGCTCAGCCGGGTTGATGCGCACGGCGGCCGGGTACGGCTCAACGGCGGCGAATGGTCGGCGCGGGCCTTGGACGAGGCACAGGTGATCGAGGCGGGAAGCACCGTTCAGGTAATACAGATCAGCGGCGCGACGGCCGTCGTGTGGCACTCCGGTGGCTGACGAGCTACCCGACAATCACTCCATATTCAAAGGGGAAAGCGCATGGATGCCGCACTGATCGTGCTGCTCGTGATCGCCGCGATCGTCATCATCACGCTGGTGCGCAGCGTGCGCATCGTGCCGCAGGCGCGGGCGGCCGTGGTCGAGCGTCTCGGCCGCTACACCCGCACCCAGGGGCCCGGCGTGGCCGTCCTGGTGCCGTTCGTGGACCGGATGCGGCCGCTGATCGACATGCGTGAGCAGGTGGTGAGCTTCCCCCCGCAGCCGGTGATCACCTCCGACAACCTGACCGTCGGGATCGACTCGGTCATCTACTTCCAGGTCACCGATCCGCGCGCGGCCACCTATGAGATCCAGAACTACATCCAGGCCGTCGAGCAGCTCACCATCACCACGCTGCGCAACGTCGTCGGCGCGCTCAACCTGGAGCAGACGCTGACCAGTCGCGACAGCATCAACTCCCAGCTCCGAGGTGTCCTGGACGAGGCGACCGGGCCGTGGGGAATCCGGGTGGCCCGGGTGGAGATCAAGGCGATCGAGCCGCCGCCCTCGATCCGTGACGCGATGGAGAAGCAGATGCGCGCCGACCGCGACAAGCGCGCGATCATCCTTTCTGCCGAAGGACAACGCGAATCCTCGATCAAGACGGCCGAGGGTCAGAAGGCGGCGCAGATCCTTGCCGCCGAAGGCGCGAAGACCGCGGCCATCCTGGCCGCTGAGGCGGACCGGCAGTCGCGCATCCTGCGGGCCGAGGGCGAGCGGGCGGCCCGCTACCTGAGCGCGCAGGGCCAGGCCAAGGCGATCGAGACGACGTTCAACGCCATCCACGCGGCCAAGCCCGACCCGGCACTGCTCGCCTACCAGTACCTGCAGACGCTGCCGCAGATCGCACAGGGCGACGCCAACAAGATGTGGATCGTGCCGAGCGAGTTCTCCAAGGCCCTGGAGGGCCTGGCCGGGCTCGCCGGCGGGGCGACGGACAATGCCGGCCCGGGCAGCGCCGCTCCGTCCTGGCTGGCCGCCACCTCCACCGGTGGCGCGACTGCGGGCGGCACCGAGCAGTCGAGCACCGGGCAGCCGAGCACCGGCATCGACACCACCGGCTGGTTCGACTCGAACCTGCCGGCGGCCGCCGACCTGCCGGAAGCCACCAACCTGCGCCCGTCCGACGACGACCCGGACACCCGGGCGGCGCACGAGGGCATCGCCGATTCCCTCGGAGTGCCGCCACTGCCCCGGATCCCGCCGTTGCCCACGCCCGACGAGCTGGCCGGCGGCGAGGACCGGAGCTGAGCCGGGCCGCCTAGAGCTTGCCGACCTCGCGGGTGATCCCCTCGACGGTCTTGTCACCAAGCCGCTCGAACTCCGGCTGCACGAACGGGCCGGCCACCTTGGCCAGGCCGTGGAAGACCACCTCCGACCGGTAGGTGATCGTGCTGCGCGCGGTGGACTCGGTGGAGGGCGTGATGCGGATGTCGTCGGTGGACACCGCAGTCTTGTTCTCCCCGATCAGCCGGATGTGCCCGGGCTCGAGCACGTCCAGCCGGTACTCCAGTTCGGTTTCGCGCCCGGCGAAGCGGGAGACGTTGTGCCAGCGCGCGCCGACCTCGATCGGTCCGTCACCGATCCGCTCGCACGATCGGGTGCCGGGGTCCCAGTGGACCGCGTTGCCGAAATCGGCCAGGTAGGTCAGCACCACATCCGAGCTGCGATTCACCTCGAAGGTTCGTTCGGTGACGTTCATGACTTCTCCTGTCGGTCGGCCGGGCGCGCTCGGCACCGGCGACTGGGCCGGCCCTGACCGGTTCGTCATCGAACGTACCTCGGTGCGCCGGCCGCGGGATCCCGCCGGTGCGCGGGCGGTGCGCGGCTCACTACGCTGAGCAGCACGCGCCCTGAACAGTCATGGCCGAGCCAGGCCTTGCGGCTTGCCCAGCACCTAGGAGAACCATGCAGATCTGGCCCGGCAGCGCCTACCCCCTCGGCGCCACCTACGACGGTTCGGGGACGAACTTCGCCATCTTCAGTGAGGTCGCCGACAAGGTCGAGCTCTGCTTGTTCAGCGAGGACGGCGAGGAGACCCGGGTGGAGATGCCCGAGGTCGACGCGCTGATCTGGCACGTCTTCCTGCCAGGGGTGGAGCCCGGCCAGCGCTACGGCTACCGGGTGCACGGCCCGTACGATCCGGAGCACGGCCAGCGCTGCAACCCGAACAAGCTGCTGCTCGATCCGTACGCCAAGGCGATCGACGGCAAGTTCCAGTGGGAGCAGTCGCTGTTCGGCTACAACTTCGGCGACGAGAACAGCCGCAACGATGACGACTCAGCGGCCGCCATGCCCAAGTCGGTGGTCATCAACCCGTTCTTCGACTGGGGCGTCGACCGGCCGCCGAAGCGGCCCTACGCCGACTCGGTGATCTATGAGGCACACGTCAAGGGGCTCACCGAGCTGCACCCGGACGTGCCCGAGGAACTGCGCGGCACCTACGCCGGAGTGGCCCACCCGGTCGTGATCGATCACCTCAAGCAGCTGGGAGTCACCGCCATCGAGCTGATGCCGGTGCACCACTTCGCCGACGATTCCACCTTGCAGGACAAGGGATTGCACAACTACTGGGGCTACAACACGATCGGCTTCCTGGCCCCGGACTCCAAGTACAGCTCGGCCACCACGCCGGGCGGGCAGGTGCAGGAGTTCAAGGCGATGGTCCGGGCGCTGCACGCTGCCGACATCGAGGTGATCCTGGACGTCGTCTACAACCACACCGCCGAAGGCAACCACCTCGGGCCCACCATCTCCTTCCGCGGCATCGACAACCAGGCCTACTACCGGCTGGTCGACGACGACCCGCGCTACTACATGGACTACACCGGTACCGGCAACAGCCTCAACGTCCGGCACCCACACTCGCTGCAGCTGATCATGGATTCGCTGCGCTACTGGGTCACCGACATGCACGTCGACGGTTTCCGGTTCGATCTGGCGGCCACGCTGGCACGCGAGTTCTACGACGTGGATCGGCTGTCCAGCTTCTTCGAACTCGTGCAGCAGGATCCCACCGTCAGCCAGGTCAAGCTGATCGCAGAGCCGTGGGACATCGGACCGGGCGGCTATCAGGTCGGCAACTTCCCGCCGCAATGGACCGAGTGGAACGGCAAGTACCGCGACACCGTCCGGGACTTCTGGCGCGGTGAGCCGGGCACCATCGGCGAGTTCGCGGCCCGCCTCACCGGTTCGGCCGACCTCTACGAGCACTCGGCCCGGCGGCCCGTGGCCAGCATCAACTTCGTCACCGCGCACGACGGGTTCACCCTGCGCGACCTGGTCTCCTACAACGAGAAGCACAACGAGGCCAACGGCGAGGACAACAACGACGGGGAGAGCCACAACCGCTCGTGGAACTGCGGCGTCGAAGGGCCGACCGAGGACGGCGGGGTGAACGATCTGCGCGCCCGGCAGCAGCGCAACTTCATCGCCACGCTGTTCCTGTCCCAGGGCGTGCCGATGATGTGCCACGGCGACGAGCTGGGGCGCACTCAGGGCGGCAACAACAACGGCTTCTGCCAGGACAACGAGATCACCTGGATCGACTGGGCGCAGGCCGACGAGGGGCTGATGGCCTTCACCCGCGAGGTCGCCACGCTGCGTCGGGAACACCCGACCTTTCGCCGGCGGCGCTTCTTCGACGGCCGGCCGGTCCGGCAGAAGGGCACCGCGAACCTTCCCGACATCGCCTGGTTGCGGCCGGACGGCAGCGTCATGGCCGAGGAGGACTGGGACTCCGGCTTCGGCCGCGCGGTAGCCGTCTTCCTCAACGGCGCCGGCATTCACAGCACCGACGACCGGGGTGAGCCGATCACCGACGACTCGTTCCTGCTCTGCTTCTCCGCCGACGACGACAAGATCGACTTCACCATCCCGGGCGACGGCGCCGCCGGTGACTGGCAGGTGGTGCTGGACACCTCCGTCGCGGCGGTCGAGCCGGCCGAGCCGGTGCACACCGGTGAATCGGTGGCGGTGCAGCCGCGCACCCTGGTCGTGCTGCAGCGGTTGAGTGCCTGAGGTGACCGCCGAGGCCGCGGTGCCCTCCTCCACTTACCGATTCCAGATCCGGGCACCGTTCCCGCTCACCGCGGCCGCCGAACTCACCGATTACCTGCGCGGCCTGGGCGCCGGTGCGGTCTACCTGTCGCCGATCCTGCAGGCCACCAGCGGCTCCGACCACGGCTACGACATCACCGATCACCGCCGGGTGGACCCTGAACGCGGCGGCGAGGAAGGCCGGCTGAGGCTGGTCGAGGCGGCCCGGGCACAAGGCCTGCAGGTCGTGGTCGACATCGTCCCCAACCACATGGGGGTGGCCGACCCCGCGCAGAACGAGGCCTGGTGGCAGGTGCTGCGGCTGGGCCGTGACAGCGAGTACGCCGACTGGTTCGACATCGACTGGGACGCCGGCGACGGCAGGCTGCTGCTGCCGGTGCTCGGCGACGACTTCGAGGAGTCCCAGCTGGAGCTGGCCGATGGCGAGTTGCGCTACTTCGAGCACCGGTTCCCGCTGGCCCCGGACAGCTGGGCCGAGACCGACACCGCCGCCGCCGTGCATGCCCGGCAGCACTACCAGCTGGTCAGCTACCGCCGGGCGGACACCGAGCAGAACTATCGCCGGTTCTTCGCGGTGACCGACCTGGCCGGCATCCGGGTGGAGCAGCTGCCGGTCTACGCGGCAAGCCACGCCGAGATCCTGCGTTGGGTGCAGACCGGCACCGCCGACGGCATTCGCATCGACCACCCGGACGGGCTGGCCGACCCGGCGCAGTACCTGCAGCGGCTGGCTGCCGACGCTCCGGACGCGTGGATCACGGTGGAGAAGATCACCGAGCCGGGCGAGCGGCTGCCGGCGGACTGGCCGGTGGCCGGCACCACCGGCTACGACGCGCTGGCCGAGGTGAACGCGCTGCTGTACAACCCGGCTGACGAGGATGCCGCGACCGAGGCCTACCGCGAGCTCACCGGTGATCGGCGCGACTGGCCGGCCCACGTCGAGCAGGGCAAGCGGTTGGTCGCCGACACGATCCTGCAGGCGGAGTTGCGCCGGCTCGCCCGCAGGCTGGTGCGGGCCGGTGCACCGGACGACGATCTGGTGCCTGCACTGACCGAACTGGCCGTGGCCTTCGGTGTCTACCGCTCCTACCAGCCGGTCGGCGGCGAGCGGGTGGCCGAGGCGGTCGAGCTTGCCGTCGCCCGCCGGCCGGAGCTGGCCGGCGCGATCGAGCGGATCCGGCCACTGCTGGCCGGCGGTGACCGGGAATGCACCGTCCGGTTCGAACAGGCCACCGGCGCGATCATGGCCAAGGGTGTCGAGGACACCGCCTACTACCGCTACAACCGGGCCATCGGCCTGAACGAGGTGGGTGGCGACCCGGCCGGCTTCGGCCTGAGCGTGGCCGGCTTCCACCGCGCTCAGCAGGAGCGGCAGCGGCTGCAGCCGGCGTCGATGACCACCTTGTCCACCCATGACACCAAGCGCAGCGAGGACGTCCGGGCGCGGCTGGCGGTGCTGGCCGAGCTCGGCCGGCCGTGGTACGAGGCCGCCGGCTGGCTGCTCGAGGCCGCCCCCGTGCCGAACCGGGCCTTCGGCTACCTGCTGTGGCAGACGTTCGTCGGCGCCGGCTTCATCGACCGGGACCGGATGCACGGCTATGCCGAGAAGGCGATGCGGGAGGCAGCCGACGGAACCGGGTGGCGGGATCCGGACCAGGCATTCGAGCAGGCGGTGCACGCAGCCGTCGACCGCGGCTACGACGATCCCGAGCTGCGGTCCAGGCTGCAGTCGATCATGGACCTGATCGAGCCGCACGGCTGGTCCAACAGCCTGGCCGGCAAGCTGGTGCAGCTCACCATGCCCGGGGTGCCCGACGTGTATCAGGGCACCGAGCTCTACGACTTGTCGCTGGTGGATCCGGACAACCGGCGCCCGGTGGACTTCGAGCTGCGCCGGCAGCTGCTGGCCACCGAACGCCCGGAGCTGGACGGATCCGGAGCGGCCAAGCTGTGGCTGGTGCGCCAGGCGCTCACCCTGCGCCGGGACCGGCCGGAGCTGTTCACCGGCTACCGCCCGATCGAGACCGATGCCGAGGCCGGCGAGCACCTGATCGGCTTCGACCGCGGCGGCGCCATCACGCTGGCCACCCGGTTGCCGCTGACCTTGCACCGCACCGGCGGCTGGCAGCACAGCGAGCTGGACCTGCCGCCGGTGACCGACGTGCTGACCGGTACCGAGCACGCCGGGCCGACCCTGCTGGCGCACGTGTTCAGCCGCTACCCGGTAGCGTTGCTGGTCCCGGCCTGAATCAGCAGGTTTCCCAGCAGCAACAGCAACCAGCTAGGACGGGAGACGCATGCGTCCGTCAGTGTGGGCACCGGATAGGCGACGGGTGCGGGCGGTGGTCGACGGAACCGTCGCGGAGCTGCAGCCGGATCCCCAGCGGCCCGGCTGGTGGCTGCTGGCCGAAGACCTGGCGCCGGGTAGCCGGTACGGGTTCCTGCTCGACGACAGCGAACACCCGCTGCCCGACCCGCGCTCGGAGCGGTTGCCGGACGGCGTGCACGGGCTGAGCCAGGTCTATGACGGCAGTGCCTACCGCTGGCGCGACCGCGAGTGGGCTGGTCGAAAGCTGGCCGGCGCGGTCATCTACGAGCTGCATATCGGCACGTTCACCCTGGGCGGCACGCTGGATTCGGCGATCGAGCGACTGGACCACCTGGTCGAGCTGGGCATCACGCACATCGAGCTGCTGCCGGTCAACGCCGTCAACGGGGTGTGGAACTGGGGCTACGACGGCGTGGCCTGGTACGCGGTGCACGAACCGTACGGCGGCCCCGACGCGCTCAAGCGTTTCGTCGACGCCGCGCACCAGCGGGGCCTGGCGGTGCTGCTGGACGTCGTCTACAACCATCTCGGCGCCAGCGGCAACTACCTGCCCGAGTTCGGCCCGTACCTCAAGGACGGACGCAACACCTGGGGCGATCTGGTCAACCTCGACGGCGAGGGCAGCGCAGAGGTGCGCCGCTTCATCCTGGACAATGCGCTGCGCTGGTTGGCCGACTTCCACCTGGACGGCCTGCGACTGGATGCGGTGCACGCGCTGCACGACGAGTCGCCGACTCACCTGCTGCGCCAACTCGCCGACGAGGTGCACGAGCTGAGCGGCCGGATCGGCCGGCCGCTGCCGCTCATCGCCGAGTCCGACCTCAACGACGCCCGGCTGATCACCCCGGCGGGCCAGCAGTTCGCCGGGCGCGACGGCTACGGCCTGGACGCGCAATGGGACGATGACGTGCACCACGTGCTGCACGCGATGCTGTCGGGTGAGCGCCACGGCTACTACGCCGATTTCGGTGACCTGCCGAGTCTGGCGAAGGTGTTCACCAAGGCGTTCTTCCACGACGGCACCTACTCATCCTTCCGCCAGCGCAACCACGGCTACCCGGTCGACACCGCGCGGACTCCGGGCTGGCGGTTCGTGGTCTTCCTGCAGGACCACGATCAGATCGGGAACCGGGCGGCCGGCGACCGGCTGCCCGAAGTCGTCTCCCCCGGCCTGCTCCGGGTCGGCGCCGCGCTGCTGCTGACCTCGCCGTTCACGCCGATGCTGTTCATGGGCGAGGAGTGGGCGGCCGGTACGCCCTGGCCGTTCTTCACCTCGCACCCCGAACCGGAGCTGGGCACAGCGGTCAGCGAAGGCCGGCTCGCGGAGTTCTCCGACCACGGCTGGGACAGCTCGCAGATGGTGGACCCGCAGTCCCCGGCGGCCTATCAGCAGGCTGTGCTGAACTGGGCCGAGCCGCTGCAGCCCGCGCACCGCCGGATGTTGCAGCTCTATCGCGAGCTGATCCGGCTGCGCGCCGCCGAACCGGCCCTGGCCGACGCCGACCTGCGGCAGGTGCGGGTGGACTACGACGAGTCCGGTCACTGGCTGGTGGTGCACCGCGGTCCGTTCCGGGTGCTGGCCAACCTGTCCGGCGAGCCGCACCGATTCCCGATCCTGGGCAGCGTCGTGCTGGCCACCGAGCCGGTCGAGGCCGGCGCCGGGACCGTGGGCGCAGGCGATCCCGAGGGCAGCGGTATCGAGCTACCCGCACAGAGCGCGGCCATCGTCCGGGTCAGCTGACCGCACGCCGATGTACAGCCGCTGTGAACGCTTTCAGCGCATGGCAGACTCGACGGCAGGAGCACCACGGGGATTGCCGGACCGGCACCGGCGAACGTTCAGACACCGATGAGCACTGAGGAGTCCGAGGTGAACCAACCTG
>DATAKO010000113.1:0-23748 GCA_036261575.1 Jatrophihabitans sp. | reverse complement strand
GCCTGCAGCCCGGCCAGCCCGGGCTCCCAGCCGCCCGCGGCATAGCAGAGCAGATAGCAGGCCCACCAGACGGCCGCCGGCGTCCCGGCCAGCTGCAGGGCGGCTCCCAGTGCGAACAGCAAGACCGCGATCGCAGCCCAGCGAACCTCGGGAACCAGCCATTGAGTCCAGCCCCGCGCTGGTGGAGTGCGCGAACGGGAGGAGTTCGGTGGGGCGATAGCCGGTGCGGTCACCCCTGCAGCCTACCAATACATGCACATATGAACATGTGTCGAGCGATAGCATCGTCATCATGGGACACGGAGTGCAGGGCAACGCGACCCCGGTCGCGCAGTTGACCGCCGACAGCGCTTCGGCGGTTGCCGAGACGTTGCAGGCGCTTGCCTCGCCCAGCCGCCTGCTGATCCTGTCCCGGCTGCGGCAAGGACCCGCCACCGTGAGTCACCTGACGGATGAACTCGGTCTCGAGCAGCCGACCGTCTCGCACCAGTTGCGTTTGCTGCGCATGATGGGGCTGGTGGTTGCCAACCGCACAGGCCGCAATGTGACATACGCGCTGTTCGACCAGCACGTCGCCTCGTTGCTGGACGAGGCGGTCTTTCACGCCGAGCACGTCAGGCTCGGTCGACCTGACGCCGACGCCGCCGGGTAGGACAGGCCGGTGTGTGCGGACGGTGAGCTTCGATGGTCAGCTCATCGCTACAAGCAGGGCGTAGAAGACAATTGAGCATCTCCAAACATGAAGCGACCTCAATCTTTTTCTAGCGCAGCAAAAAGCTTGACCGGGGCAAATCTGCAGGTGCAGGCTGACCTGAGGTTGCCGAGCAGACCGGCTGCGCGGTGATCGCGTGGGGGCCGGTCATGTCTTCAAACGCAAGCCGCAACATTCCGGAACTGCTGTCACGGGCGCAACGGAACCTGTACGAAGGTATGGCGCGTACCGGCACGGTCCCTGCTGCGCAGGTGGAGCAGCGGACACTACAGCTGAAAGCTGCCATCATTTTCGCCGTACAACAGCCATTTGCCGTACATCGGCTGCAGAATGCAACCACGCGTGTACGCGCGGCGGCATCGGTTCCGGAACTGCTGCCGCACATTCTCAATGCCGCGCTGGAGATAACAGGTGCCTCCTCCGGTGACCTGCGGTTGTGGGACCCGCATAGCAATTCCCTGCGCCTTGTCACCCAGTTCGGCCTCGACGCCGAGATAATCGACCGCAGCGCAGTCGTGTCGGATGGTCGAACCGTGTGCGGACAGGCGGCGTTGCGCCGGCGGCAAGTCGTTGTCGAAGACCTCACGAACGCCGAGCTGTACGACCACTGGCGCGCGGCCACGGCGGTCTCGGCGCGCTCGGTGCAGTCGACGCCACTGCTCGACTACTCAGGCAGACTGCTCGGGGTCGTATCAACGCTGCATGTGGCGGCCCAGCCACCGACCCTGCTGGAGCTGCGGCTCGTCGAACTGCTGGCCGTAGTCGCGGGAGAGCAGCTGTCGCTCACGCTCGACGAGGGTTACGGGATCGACAGCAGCGACGCCTTCGACTCGAGTGCCACCAGGGCCGGCGCGGTGGCGCGCGGCGTCATGACCGCGCTGCTCACCCCGGAGTGGGGTGAATCCGCCGCCGGATCGAGCAGCGTCGCCGAACCCGATGACCCACCAGGCGACACGTTGGGGAGCGCGTTTGCCGATGAGCTCGCCCAGGTGGCGGAACTGGTCATCGCCGGCCTGTTCCGCATCGGGCTGTCCCTGGACGGGGCCTACAGCCTGGTGACCGACCATGTCGTGCGCAGCCGGCTCACCGCAGCCTCGCACGACGTCGATCAGCTGATCCAGCACCTGCGGGCGATCCTGGTGACCCGGTACCCGCGGCCCGAACAGTGACCGCCGGCTGAGCCGAAGGAGCCTTTGGACCCTGGCTCGACATTGCCGAGCGGGCGAACGATCGAGGCCGACAGCAATCGGCCGCCCGCCACCGAGCGGCCCCGGCAGCGTGGGGGAACGGGCATGGCGCAGGAAGTACCGGCGCGGCGCAGCATCGCCGAACTCGTCGATCTGAGCGGCCAGGTCGCCCTGGTCACCGGTGCCGGCATGGGCATCGGTGCGGGCATCGCCGCCCGGTTGGCCGATGCAGGTGCGACGGTGCTGGTGGCCGACCTCGATGCCGCGGCGGCACGCTCCACCGCTGACGAACTGGTTGCGCGCGGTGGCCACGCCGAACCCATGCAGGTGGACGTCAGCGACGAGCCACAGGTCGTCGCAGCCATCGACGCTGCCGTGACGGGGTACGGCGGGCTGCACATCCTGGTGAACAATGCGGGCATCTACCCGGCGATGCCGATCGCGCAGCTCACCGTGGAGCTGTTCGATCACGTGCTCGCGGTGAACCTACGCGGTGTGTTCCTGGCCACGAAGCACGCTGCGGAGCAGATGAAGAAACAGCAGGCCGGCGGCCGCATCGTCAACGTCACTTCTATCGACGCGCTGCACCCGTCCATGGTGGGACTGGCCCACTACGACGCATCCAAACACGGGGCGTGGGGCTTCACCGAGAGCGCGGCGCTGGAATACGCGCCGTGGGGAATCCGGGTCAACGCGATCGCGCCCGGCGGCATCAGCACTCCCGGAACCACTCGGCCAGCGACCAAAGGTCAGGATCTGAGTGCCGGCGTCGCGGCGTTCGAGAGCCGGATACCGCTGCGCCGAATGGGCCTGCCGGACGAGATCGGCACGGCGGCACTGTTTCTGGCCAGCGAGCTGTCCTCCTACGTTACCGGGGCTCAGCTGGTGGTGGACGGCGGCTTCCTGCTCACCTGAGCGGAGTCGGCGGTCCGCCGCTGCGGCAGGGGTGTGTCGTTCTTCGCATCGTTCAAGTGCGCTGGTCGGCTGCCGATCGGCTGGGGACCCGATCACGAACGGAGCTGACCGGCGCGCAGTGCGTGCGCGGGCTCCGCGACCCCCACGGATGGGATTCGAACTATGAGCATGACGGCTTCCGGCGTGTCGCCGCTGCGCTTCGTGCGCAACCTGGGCATGGCGAAGAAGGTCTACGGCATGGTGGCGGTGCTGATCGCCTGCATGCTGACCTTCGGCATCCTGTCCTGGCACAGCATGGATTCCATCGCGAGCAGTTCGGCCACCATCAAGGCGGCGATGGACGGCGTCGGTACGCCACTGGAGATCGTGCACCAGGACGAGTTGAAGGCGCGGATGCTGCTGCAGGCCGTCGGTGCCGCCCAGACCCCGGATCAGGTGAAGCTGTATCAGGACCAGATCGCTCCGACGGATGCGGAGCTGAACTCCGCCGCCGCGACGGTGACCGCCGTGCTGAAGAGCGTGAATGCCCCGATGGGTGACTGGAACAACTTCCAGTCCAGCTGGGGGCAGTGGATCGCGCTACGCGACAACACCCTGCTGCCGCTTGCCGAAAACAGCACGGTGCCGGGCAATGCCGTCAAGTTCGCCGAGCTCGTCTCGACCACGGCCCAATCCCTGGAGTCGAAGGTGGCCGATGCGCTGGATGCCGAGAAGGCAGGGGTCGACGCCTACATCGCCACTACCGCCAAGCAGGCCCAGAGCGCCAAGTCGCACGGCGTCGCCGTGCTGTGGATCTCGCTTGTGGTGGTGCTGCTGATCGGTGTCGCCCTGGCCCGCTGGATCTCCAGCCTGATCGTGAAGCCGGTGAAGTCCGTCGGCCACAGCTTGGACGCGCTGGCTCGCGGTGACCTGTCGGTGCGGCCCGACGTCGAATCCCGCGATGAAATCGGTGCGATGGCGAATTCCCTTGTCGCAGCGATGAAAAATCTGCGCGACATGTTGAGCCAGGTGGCACACTCGTCGTCGGTCGTCACCGAGGCCGCGAGCCGGCTGACCGGATCGGCGCAGCTGATCGGAGTCTCGGCGGAGGAGACCACCGCGCAGTCGCAGGTCGTTTCCGTTGCGGCGGAGGAGGTTTCGCGCAACGTGCAGACGGTTGCGGCAGGTTCGGAGCAGATGGGCGCCTCCATTCGCGAGATCGCGCAGAACGCTTCGGAGGCTGCGCGGGTAGCGGCTTCCGCGGTGGACGCGGCAGCCATCACCAACGCGACCGTGTCGCGGCTGGGGGAGTCCT
Source organism: Jatrophihabitans sp. (assembly GCA_036261575.1). Taxonomy (GTDB): domain Bacteria; phylum Actinomycetota; class Actinomycetes; order Mycobacteriales; family Jatrophihabitantaceae; genus Jatrophihabitans_A. Next base: position 19,640 of record DATAKO010000113.1, on the reverse strand, counting down.
CGGCCGAGATCGGTTCGGTCGTCAAGGTCATCACCTCGATTGCCGAGCAGACCAACCTGCTGGCGCTGAATGCGACCATCGAGGCTGCCCGGGCCGGTGATGCCGGCAAGGGGTTCGCAGTGGTGGCGGGCGAGGTCAAGGATTTGGCACAGGAGACCGCGCGAGCGACGGAGGACATCGCGCGCCGGGTGGAGACCATCCAGGCGGACACCGCTGCCGCCGTCGTCGCGATCGGCGAGATCTCCTCGATCATCGCTCAGATCAACGAGTTCCAGGTGTCCATCGCCTCCGCGGTGGAGGAGCAGACCGCAACCACGAACGAGATGGCCCGGTCGGTCACCGAAGCGGCCGCCGGTTCCAGCGAGATCGCCACCAACATCGTCGCGGTTTCCAGGGCGGCGGCATCGACCACCGGCGAGCTGGACAACACCCAGGCAGTGGTGCAGGACCTCGGGGTGGCCTCGGCGGAGCTGCAGCAGCAGGTGTCCCGCTTCGTCCTCTGAGGGGGTAGGGCTGGCGGCCCGGGCAGGCTCACGCGCGAGCCTGCCCGGGTCTGCTTCTCAGGGTGCGGGCGCCGGCCGGTCCGACGACTCTGCCAGCAGGCCGGCGACCAGCTGCTGCACGCGGTCGTGGATGTCGTCGCGGACCTGGCGGACCACGTCGATGGGCTGGCCTGCCGGATCGGTGAGCGGCCAGTCTTCGTAGCGTTTTCCGGGGTAGTACGGGCAGTTGTCGCCACAACCCATGGTGATGACGGCGTCTGCGCGCGAGACAACGTCGGCGGTGAGCAGCTTGGGATGCTCGCCGCCGATGTCGATGCCAACCTCGGCCATCGCCTGGACCGCCACCGGATTGAGCTGGTCGGCAGGTTCGGAGCCGGCCGAGCGGATCTCGATGCGATCGCCGGCCAGGTACCGGAGCCAGCCGGCCGCCATCTGGGACCGACCGGCGTTGTGGACGCAGACGAACAGGACACTCGGCCGGCCATCGGGTCGGCCCTCGCCGTGGTCGCTGCCGGGACCGCTCATGCCGGTTTCCGCGCCCGGATCAGGGCTGAGTGCATGCCCGGCGCCGCCTCGTGCGTGAAGGTCACGTCGGCGTCGGTGAAACCTGCCTGGCGGAGCCCGTCCAGGTACTCGGCGCGGGACAGCGCGCCGGCGATGCAGCCGACGAAGGAGCCGCGGTCGGCGCGTTCGGCGGGGGAGAGATGGTCTTCGGCGACCACGTCGGAGATGCCGATCCGGCCGCCGGGAACCAGGACGCGAAACATCTCCGACAGCACGGCGGACTTGTCGGTGGACAGGTTGATCACGCAGTTGGAGATCACCACGTCGACCGACGCCGCCGGCAGCGGGATGTCCTCGATGGTGCCCTTGAGAAACGCCACGTTCGTCAGACCGGACTGCCGCTTGTTCTTCTCGGCCAGGTGGAGCATCTCCTCGGTCATGTCCACACCGTAGGCAAAGCCGGTCGGGCCGACCCGGCGGGCCGACAGCAGCACATCGATACCGCCGCCGGAGCCCAGGTCGAGAACGCGTTCGCCGGCGCGCAGTTCGGCGACCATCATCGGGTTGCCGCAACCCAGCGACGCCACCAGCGCCTCGGCCGGCAGCTCGCCCTGCTCGTCGGCCGAGTACAGGCTGGCCCCGAAGGCCTCGTCGACCTTGCCGGTACCGCCGCAGCAGGAGCTGTTCTCCGCCGGTCCGCACGAGCGTGGCGCCGCCGCGTCAACGAGCTGCAAGGCCTGCTCATTCGTGACCGCAGTCGCCGCGGCGGCATAGCGTGCTCGGACGTGTTCGCGCAGTTCGGTGTCGGCCATGGCAGCCCTCCTATCGATGAATATCTATGCGTTGAGGGTGTGCGACGCATCGAAATTTGTCAATACGTGTGGCACACTGGCGACATGACCGCGCGAACCTTGCTGCCGGTGGCTGCCGCGGATGGTCCGGCTTGCTGCTCGCCGTTCACCGGGGCAATGCTCGACGAGCAGGCGGCAGGCCAGCTCGCCCGCCGCTTCAAGGCGCTCGGGGATCCGACGCGCATCCGGTTGCTGTCGCTGATCGCCGCCGCCGACGGTGGCGAGGCGTGCATCTGCGACCTGACCGATCCGGTGGGCTTGTCGCAGCCGACGGTGTCGCACCACATGAAGCTGCTGGTGGATGCGGGCCTGGTGGAGCGGGAGCAGCGCGGCAAGTGGGCTTATTTCGCCGTGGTGCGCGCCGCGCTGGACGAGCTCGGTTCGGTGCTGCGGGTCGAGTAGCCGGGGGCAGCCCGGTGCTGGGCGGTCCTGGGACAGCCATCGAGTAATCGAGGAATTGACATAATGTCGATTATCGGATGTGCGGTGGCGTGGACGATCGCGGCAGGGCGTTACCTGGCCGTCCCACGTACTCGTCGCGCACCGCCACCGGATGCGCCCTGCCGGGCTTCGGCATCGAATCGCTCGCGTCGTGTCGTGGGTTTCGAGGACGAGGTCTGAGCCGCCGGCTACATGGGTCCCGTCTGACGTTCGTCGTGCTACGAGCGTGGCCGGGTTGTGCGGCCCGTCCGCCGCGCGCTGCGCCCCGTCCGCCGCACGGTGCGCCCCGTCCGCCGCGCGGTGCGCTCGTGGGCCAGTGCCCCGGGGTCAAGCTGGTGCTGCGGGAAGCTTGACTCGCCTCTCGCGTCGCGACTCCCGGCTGCAGCGGGACGGAATCAGCTTGACATAACTCCACGCGCTGCAGTGGACGGTGGTGCTGGAGTCCGGCGCGCGCCGGCGGTCACCTCGCTCACCGTGGACACCCGCCGCCGGCAAGCCGATTGCGTATCGGCCGCGAGCGCAACCGGGTCCGTCGACCACTGAGCCGGCGGGGTGCTGCGTCAACGCGATGTGCTCAGCCGCGTTCCTGGATGCGGATCATGTTGCCGGCGGGATCGCGCAGCGCGCAGTCACGCACCCCGTAGGGCTGCTGCGTCGGCTCCTGCACGATCTCCACATCGCCGGCCTGCAACCGGTCGAAGGTGGCATCGAGATCCTTGGTGGCCAGCAGCAAGGTGGCGAAGGTGCCCTTCGCCATCATCTCCGCGACCGCCCGCCGATCGTCATCATTCAGCCCCGGATTGGCCTGCGGCGGGTAGAGCACGATGGAGGTGTCGGGCTGACCGGCCGGGCCCACGGTGATCCACCGCATCGCACCGGATCCGACGTCGAGCCTGACCTCGAAGCCAAGCGCGTCGCGGTAGAAGGCCAGGGATGCCTCCGGATCGAGCACCGGCAGGAAACTGGAGTGAATGGTGATATCCATGCAGCTCACGCTAGATCCGTGCCGGCCGGCGACGCTTCTCGATTCCTGACCGGCCGCGACACCTGCCTGCCCAGACACGGCGTGAGTTCCTCGACCGGTTCGGCATGCTGTTGCCGGTAGCGGCTCGGTGACACCCCGACCAACTCGGTGAACCGGGTGCTGAACGTGCCGAGCGACTGGCAGCCGACCGCGAAGCAGACGTCGGTGACCGACAGATCGCCCCGCCGCAGCAGGGACATTGCCCGCTCGATGCGCCTCGTCATCAGGTAGGCGTAGGGCGACTCACCGTAGGCCTGCTTGAACTCGCGGGAGAAATGCCCGGCCGACATGTGCGCGTCGCGGGCCAGCACCTCGACGTTCAGCGGCTGGCCGTACTCGCGATCCATCCGATCCCGCACCCGACGCAGCCGGGTCAGGTCGGCCAGCCTGCGCAGCTGAGCTGCCTGCTGCGACTGGTGCGCACCGCTGCTCATGCCCGACATGGTGTCACATTCGTGCGCGGCCGGATTCCGGATCGGCGAGCACGTCACCGATGATGCGCAGGTTCAGCCCGTCCTGCTCGGCATCACCGGTCAAGCCGATCAGCGATTTCCACAGAGCCCAGCCGCGAGCCCGGGTCCATCGCCCGGCGTCCTGACACACCGCGTCCCGGAACGCCTCGCGCGCCGGGCCGCTGAAGTACGTCCAGGCGATCACCAGGTCGCAGGCAGGATCACCCACTCCGGACGTGCCAAAATCGATCACCGCGCTGAGCGAACCGGCCTGCACGAGCAGGTTGCCGACCGCGACGTCGCCGTGGAACCACACCGGCGGTCCGTCCTGGCGCGATTCCATCGCTGCCAGCCACACCCGCTCGGCCCGACCGGCATCGATCAGGTCCTGCCAGCGATCCAGCGCTGCCCTGGTCTCGGTGTCGTAATGCGCAAGCGGGCAGCCGCGGTAGAACGAGTGCTCCCCCGCCCGCGGGCCGCTGGTCGCATCAAGTCCCTGCAATTCTCGGATGAATCCTGCCACCGAGCGTGCCAGGCGAACGGGCTCGGGGACGCTCTGCTCCTTCACCGTCTCGCCCGGCAACCAGCGCCGAACAGACCAGGGATGGCGGAATCGCCGGCTCGGCCTGCCCTGCCCGACGACCTCAGGGATGGGCACGGACAACCGCGGGCTCAGCCAGGGCAGCCAGCGATGCTCCTTCGCGACCGCGGCGACGTAGCCGTGCGCGCTCGGCAACCGGACGGTGAATTCCTCGCCGAGGCGGTAGGTGCGGTTGTCCCATCCCTCGTCCGGCACGGGGCGAACCGGTAGCTCGCGCCACTGCGGGAACTGCTCCGCGATCAGCGAGGCGACCAGCGACGCGTCGATACCGGCACGCCCATCCGTCACAGCCACTCGAGGAGTCTGCTCGACAAGCTCTCGCGGCAGCAATCGGTTATCCGCGCACGATCCACGTCAGCCCGGCACGAAGGCACCGTCTCGCAGCACGGCCACGCGGCTTGACCGGTCGAGCTCGGCGGCGATCGTGACGTCGGCGCCGAAGCCCTTGCTGATCAGTTCCTGGCCGCTGACGCAACCAGCCAACGCGGTGTGCAGCTCAGCCTGCACCGCCCGGAACGCGGCCGCGGCCACCTCTGCCTCGACACGCAGTCCGGCGCGGGTGCCGGTGTCGGATCGCCACCGCTCGATGATCGCCCCCGCGCCCCACAGGTCCTCCGCTGCCGGGCGCAGCGATCCGTCCGGCCATCGCTCCCCCGCGGCGACGATCCCGAGCAGTCGCCGCGAATCAGTCCTCGACTGCGCGGCGAGCCAGCGCCCGGTCGCACCAGCGTTGCGCAGACAGCCGGCCAGCACGGTCACGCCGGACCGTTCCAGCGCCGCGGCGATGCTTGCCCCGTTGGGTGATGGCAACACGAGTCTGAGCCCTGCTGGCGCGCGTCGCAACGACGCGGGCGACAAGCTCGGCTGATCGTGCCGGCGGCTGTCGGCGAGTGCAGCGCCCTGTGAACGGGCGAAGGTGGCCGCACGCTCGTGCCGCCACCGGTAGGGCAACACCGTCACGCCGTGGTCCACGGCGATCGAGACGGCGGTGCTGAACGACAGCACGTCGACCACGACGACATGCTGTGCGCCACGCTCGACGAGCGCCTCGGCGCCGGTCAGGCCCCACTCCATCAGCACCGGCACTGATGCAGGCTAGCTGCCGGTCGCCGGTCGGGCGCGACGCGCGCGGGCGCCGCCGTTATGGTGCGAGCATGAGCAGCGCCGCGCCCGCCGAGGGAACCGCCCGTTTCGTCGAGGCCGCTCGCGCGGCGATCGCCTCGTTCTGTGCGAGCCATCCTGAACATGCCACAGTGCTCGGCAATCACGATCACGACGGTCGGTTGGCCGACCCCAGCCCGGCAGCGGCCGACCGGCGCCGGGCCGAACTCACCGGGCTGCTCTCGCACCTTGACAGCATCGGCGAGCTTGCCGTCGCCGAGCAGGTGGACCGGGAGGTGCTGCGCGATCATGCCCGCGCCGAGCTGCTGCTGCTCGACGAGCTGGACGAGCCGAGTTGGGATCCGCTGCACCACAACCCCGGCAACGCGCTGTACTCGCTCATCTCCCAGGACTTCGCGCCGCTGCCGGACCGGATGCGCAGCGTGGCCCGCCGGCTGGACGGCATCCCTGGCTTCTTCGACGCCGCCCGGGTCCGGTTGACCGATCCCTGCCCGGTGCACATCGAGACGGCGCTGGCGCAGCTCGACGGCACCACGGCGCTGATCCGCACCGAGATACCACCGCTGGCAGCCAGTGCCGGTGTCGGGCTGCAGCGGCAGGCCGAGCGTGCGGCCGCCGCCGTGTCAGAGTTTCAGGACTGGCTGCGCGCCCGGCTGCCCGCGGCGGCGCACCCGGCCCGGCTGGGCCGCGAGCTGTACGCCCGCAAGCTGGCGTTCTCGCTGGCCACACCGTGGCAGCCGGAAGCTCTGCTGGCGCAGGCCTATGACGATCTGGCGCGGGTGGAGGCGGAGCTGGCAGAACTGGTCGGCGGCGGCCCGGCCGAGATCGCCGCGCAGTTCGCCGAGCTGGCTCGAGACGCTCCGGACAGCAGCACGATCCTTGCCGCCTGCCGGCAGGCGCTGGCCGAGACCACGCGGTTCGTCGCCGAGCACGACCTGGTCACGCTGCTCCGCGATCCGGTCGAGGTGCAAGAGATGCCCGAGATCGACCGGGGCATCGCGGTCGCCTACTGCCAGCCGGTCGGTCCGCTGGAAAGGGCCCCGCTGCGCACCCGGTTCGCGGTGTCGCCCACTCCGAAGGATTGGCCGGCCGGACGGGTCGCCTCGTTCTACCGTGAGTACAACATGCACATGCTGCACAACCTGACCGTGCACGAGGCGATGCCCGGCCACGTCGAACAGCTGTCGCACGCGCGCCGTTACGACGGCCGAACCCAGGTGCGGGGCGTGTTCAGCAGTGGCTCGTTCATCGAGGGCTGGGCGGTGTATGCCGAGGAGCTGATGGTGCAGCACGGCTATCGCGGCGAGGTTTCGGCCGACGCGGCCCGCGGCGTGCGGATGCAGCAGTTGAAGATGCAGCTGCGGATGATCATCAACACCATCCTGGACGTCGAGTTCCACGCCGGTGATCTGGACGAGGCGCGCGCCATGCAGCTGATGACCGCTCGTGGCTATCAGGAGGAGGGCGAGGCGGTCGGCAAGTGGCGCCGAGTCCAGCTGACGTCGACGCAGCTTTCCACCTACTACGTGGGCTATCTCGAAGTGCGGCAGCTGGCGGCGGACCTGCGCGCCGCCCACCCGGACTGGTCCGAGCGGCGGTTGCACGACACCATGCTGGGCCAGTCGAACGCCCCGGTGCGACACCTGCGCACCATCTTCGGGCTGCCGGCAGCGCAGTAACCTCCGATGCCGATCGGCTACGCCCACCGCGGCTTCGCTCCCGATGGCGGCGAGAACTCGCTGGCGGCATTCCAGGCTGCGGTCGATCTCGGCTACACCCACCTGGAGACGGATGCCCGGGTCACCGCGGACGGCATCGCGGTTGCCTTTCACGACGCGACCCTCGACCGCGTCACGAACTCCACCGGCACGCTGGCTCGGCTCAGCTGGAAGGAGGTGGCTCCGGCGCGCATCGCCGGCCGGCATCCCATCCCGCCGCTCGCCGACCTGCTCGACGCCTTTCCGGATTGCTATTTCAACATCGACGTGAAGTCCGACGCCGCGGTCGGTCCGACCCTGGATGTCCTGCGCCGCACCCGGTCCTGGGCACGGGTGCGGCTGGCGTCCTTCTCCCACCGGCGGCTCGCGCTGCTGCGTGCGGTGGCAGGCCCGGGCGTTGCGACCACGCTGTCGCCGGGCGAGGTACTGGCGCTGCTGGCCGGCCGGTTCCGCCCGCCGCGACAGGCGATCGCGGCGCAGGTACCGGCGGGCTGGTCACGGCTTGCCCTGGTCGATGAGCGATTCGTCGACCGGGCGCACGCCCTGCGGGTCGAGGTGCATGTCTGGACGGTGAACCAGCCAGGTGAGATGCGGCGGTTGTTGGATCTCGGGGTCGATGCGCTGATCAGCGATCGTGCCGACGTACTGCGCGACGTGCTGGCCGAGCGTGGCGCATGGCCGAAATGAGCCGGCACCGGCGTGGCTGGTACCTCTACGGCTGGGCCAGCCATGTCTTTCCGACCATCGTGGTGACCGTGTTCATGGGCCGCTACCTGACCTCGCTTGCCGAGAACCAGGTGGGCAAGCACGGTCGGTTGCACCTGCTCGGGGTGCCGATCGCACCAGGCAGCCTCTTCGTCTACCTGGTCTCGGCCTGCACCGTGCTGCTGGTGTTCGCCATGCCGGTGGTAGGTGCGATTGCCGACCGCACGCAGGCAAAGCGCGGCATCATGCTCGGCTTCGGCTGGCTTGCTGCCGCCGCCTGCATCTGCATGCTTGGCGTCCGCGGGCACAACTGGCAACTCGGTTCGGTGCTCTTCGTGCTGGCTTACCTGGGGTATTCGTGCGCCACGGTGGTCAACTACGCCTTGCTGGTCGACGTCTCCGGCGCGCACGAGAGAGACCAGGTGTCCTCCTTCGGCTGGGCCTTCGCCTACATCGGCGGCGGCCTGCTCCTGGCCGCGGACTTCGTGCTGTCGCTGCTCATCAGCGACAAGTCCTGGCTGGCCCGGATCTCGCTGTCGGGTGCCGGTGTCTGGTGGGCGATGTTCAACGTGCCGGTGTGGCGCCTGCTGCGGCAGCTGCCGCGGGGCGAGGCGGCGGTGACGCCCGGCTCGGTGCTGATCGCGGGCTTCCGCCAGCTCCGGCACACCCTGATCGAGCTGCGCGGCTACCGGGTCACGATCGCGTTCCTGATCGCCTTTCTCATCTACAACGACGGCATCCAGACCGTGACGACCGTCGCGGCGCAGTACGGCGACAAGCAGCTGGAGCTGCCCGACTCGGTGCTGCTGTCGGCGATTCTGATCGTCCAGTTCGTAGCCTTCGGCGGAGCCCTGTGGCTCGGCCGGTTGGCCGTCCGGTTCGGTGCCCGGCTGGTGCTGGCGTGCTCCATCGTGGTCTGGGTCTGCCTGGTCGTCGCCGCCTACTTCCTGCGCCCAGGCGTGGCCTGGCAGTTCTACCTGCTCGCGGTTGCGATCGCGCTGGTGCTCGGCGGCAGCCAGGCGCTGTCCCGCTCGCTGTTCTCGCGCTTGATCCCGGCCGGTCGCGAAGCCGAGTACTTCGGGCTCTACGAGATCAGCGATTCCGGCACGTCCTGGCTCGGGCCGTTGCTCTTCGGCCTGACCTACCAGCTGACCAGCTCCTACCGCAACGCGCTGGGCTCACTGCTGGTGTTCTTCGTGCTCGGCCTGGCCGTGTTGATGCGGGTACCGCTGCGCCGGGGCGTGGCCGAGGCCGGCAACATCGCCCCGCAGGTGCTGTAGGTACGCTGCCGTGTCGTGTCGCAGTTACCCGGGATGCCGCTGACCTCGCCGCCGTCGGGGGCGCTGGCCTCGATCCCGGCGGCCGGCAGCCGCCGCGCCCAGCCGATGCCGGCGCACCTGAAGTTCTTCTACGGGCCGATGGACTGCGGCAAGTCGACGCTGGCCCTGCAGATCGACCACAACCATGCGCGGCAGGGCCGGCGTGGCCTGGTGCTCACCCGCTACGACCGGTCCGGCCGGCCGGAAGTGACGACGCGGGTGGGGCTGAGCCACGCCGCCACCGAGATCACCGACGAGCTGGACCTGCGCAAGCTGGTGCTCAACCAGCTCTCGCTGGGCAACCGGATCGACTACCTGATCGTGGACGAGGCGGGCTTCCTGGAGCCGGCGCACGTCGAGCAGCTGGCCGAGCTCGTCGACGACTACCACGTGGACGTCTACTGCTTCGGTCTGGCCACGGACTTCCGCAGCCAACTGCTGCCCGGTGCCAAGCGGCTGATCGAGCTCGCCGACGAGATCATCGCCATCCAGGTCGAGGTGCTCTGCTGGTGCGGCCGGCCGGGCCAGCAGAACGCGCGCGTGGTCGGTGGCAAGGTCGTGCGGCAGGGTGACACCGTCGTGGTGGCCGATACCACTGACGATGAGAAGTTCGCCGACGTGCGGTACCAGGTGCTCTGTCGGGCCCACTACAGGTCAGGAAAACTGGGACTCGCCCCGCCCGGGGAGCAGCTCGTACTGGACTGACGCGCCGCTCGAACGCCGTTCGGTGAGGCGTTCTGTGGCCGGAGCATACCCAGGCCTCCGCTACCCTGGAGCGTCGGGGGAACCATCGGGCGCGCTACAGCGTTGTTCCACTGGTACCCGAATGTGGGTTGGGAGTGATGAAGAATGGCCGATCGTGTTCTCCGGGGCAGCCGCCTCGGCGCAATCAGTTACGAGACCGAGTACGCCGCTGAGCCGGCGCCGCGGCAGCTGGTGAAGTTCCGCTGCGAGCGTGACCACGAGTTCAGCGTGCCCTTCGCGCACGACGCGGAGCTGCCCTCCACCTGGGAATGCCGCCTGGACGGCACTCCCGCCAAGGCGGTCGACCTGCCGGAGCCGGAGCCCAAGAAGGTGAAGGCGCCGCGCACGCACTGGGACATGCTCATCGAGCGCCGGACCATCGCCGATCTGGAAGAGGTGCTGGCCGAGCGGCTTGACGTGCTCCGTGCGCGTCGTGGCGCTGCGCCAAGCAAGGGCTCCAAGAGCGCCTGAGGCTCATCACGAAGCCCCGGTCAGCGCTGCGCGCTGGCCGGGGCTTCGTCGTGCCTGCCCGGCTGGGTCGTGTCCTGCCCGGCCGGTAGGTGCGGCTAGGGTCGCCGGACCAGGCGCTTGAGCTGGGCTGCCCGGTGAGCTGCGCCCCACTCGGTGACCCGCAGCAGCGCCTCGCGGACGATGCCGCCGCTCATCTTCGACTCCCCCACCGCCCGGTCGGCGAAGCTGATCGGTACCTCCACCACCCGGAAGCCGGCCTGAACCGCCCGCCAGGCCAGGTCGACCTGGAAGCAGTAACCCTGCGAAGCGACGGAATCCAGGTCGATGGTGTGCAGCACCGCGCGCCGGTACGCGCGGTAGCCTCCGGTCGCGTCCTTGAGATTGATGCCCAGCGCGATCCGGGTGTACAGGTTGCCGCCGCGCGAGATCAGCTCACGGGATTTGGGCCAGTTGTCGACCTGGCCGCCGGACACCCAGCGGGAACCGAGCACCAGGTCGGCGTGCTGCAGCGCGGCCAGCAGCCGGGGCAGCTGCTCCGGCGCGTGCGAGCCGTCGGCGTCCATCTCGACCAGCACGTCGTAACCGGCGTCCAGCCCGAGCCGGAAGCCGGCGACGTAGGCAGCACCCAGGCCGGCCTTCGCAGTGCGATGCAGCACCTGGATCCGGTCTTCGGCGGCAGCCAGCTTGTCGGCGATCTCGCCGGTGCCGTCCGGGCTGCCGTCGTCCACCACCAGCACGTGCACGTCCGGCACCGCGGTCAGCAGTCGCTCGGTGATCGGGCCGATGTTGCCGGCCTCGTTGTACGTCGGGATTATCACCAGTACGCGATCCGTGCTCTGGTCGGGCTGCGTCACCCCGGCCCCTCTCTTCTCACCCGACCGGCTCTTCGGTGGGTCGTTCTGCGGTGTCGACGGCGGCGGGTGGCCGCTCGTCCTCGCGGTGCCGGCGGTCCCGGGTCCGCGAACGGCCGAGGCCGACGGCCAGCGCCAGCAGCCCGATGGCCGACAGCACCCATTCCGGCGTTGCTCCGATCCGAGTCGCCAGCGTAGTCGAGCTGACCAGGGCGACGCGCTGCAGCAGCGTGTCAGCGGTGAACAGCGCACCGGATTCGGCCATGATGCGGCCGTTCGGGTCGATGATCGCGGACTTGCCGCTGGTAGCCACCTGCACCACCGTGCGGCCGTGTTCGATCGCCCGTAGCCGAGCCATCGCCAGCTGCTGGTAGGTCTCGCCGCTGTGCCCGAAGGTGGCGTTATTGGTCTGCACCACGATCAGTTGGGCACCGGCGCGGACGGAGGAATTCACCAGGCCGTCGTAGGCGACCTCGAAGCAGATCACGTCACCGATCGGGAACGGCGTCTGCGTCAGCAGCCCGTTGCCGTGCCCGGCGACCATGTCGTACTGGACCAAATTGACCTTGCTGCTCACCTTGCGAGCAAGCGAGCGCAGCGGGATGTACTCGCCGAACGGCACCGGGTGCCGCTTGACGTAGGTCTGCCCGGCGCCTGGGTGTGCCGCCGTGGCGGGCTCCCAGACGATGCCCGCGTTGGTGACGTGGGTCGGGCCGGGGCCGTCCAACAGCGCGCCCACCAGGATGGGCACGCCGATCGCGTCCGCGGTGGCCTGGATCTCGGCGTCGGCATCCGGGTTGCGGGTCGGGTCGATGTCGCTGGCGTTCTCCGGCCACAACACGATGTCCGGCCGGGGCGCGGTGCCGGCGTGCACCGCCGCGGCCAGCTTCATGGTCTGTGCCACGTGATTGTCCAACACCTGCCGGCGCCGGGCGTTGAACTCCAGGCCGCGATCCGGCACATCCCCCTGGATCGCGGCAACCGTGACCTGGCGGTCCTGGCCGGTGTGCTGGCGCAGCGGCCCGGCCAGCACTCCCCCGGCCAGCACGACCGCCACCGCCAGCAGCGGCCCGGCGAGCCGGCGCACCAGCCCCCGGTCCAGCACTGCCCCGGCCAGCGCTGCGCCGGCCAGCGCGACCGCGAAGGTGACCAGCGGCGCCCCACCGAGCGGAGCGAACCAGGCCAGCGGCGAACTCGACTGGCTGAAGGCCCAGCGCCCCCACGGGAAGCCGCCGAACGGCAGCCGGTCCCGGATCAGTTCCTCGGCGACCCACAGCGCGGCGACCCACACCGGCGCACCGCGCAGCCGCTGCACCACCGGCAGCGCGGCAGCAAGCAGCGCCGTGTACCAGGTCTGGGAGAACACCAGGATCAGCCACGGCACCGAGCCGACGTAGGTGGAGGTCCAGTGCAGCATCGGGCCGAACAGGCCGGCGCCGAAGGCCAGCCCGAGCAGGGCCGAGGCTCGGCTGCGCCGGCCGCGGGTGAGCACGGTCAGCCCGGCGACCGCCACGATGGCCAGCGGCCACAGCCCGAACGGCGGGAAGGCGAAGGTGCCGACCAGGCCGGCCGCGAACGCGGCCAGCAGCCGGGCCAGCGCCGGCCGCGAGCTCGGCCGTGGCAGGTCATGCCCGCGGGCCGTGCGCTCGCCCCGCCGCGGCGTGAGCCTCACGGCAGTTCACCGGAGTCGTAGAGCACCGTGCCGGCCCGGACGGTACGCAGGCAGCGGGGTAGCGCGACACCTGGCGCCAGGTCCGGCAGCCCGGGCACCCCCGAGCGCTCGTCGGTGCTCCAGGAGGCCAGGCCCCGGTCCGGGGCGTCGACAGCCAGCTCGCCTGCCTCGAATACGGCGAAGCTGGCCGGTGCGCCGGGCGTGAGCACGCCGTGCCCGTCACCGTCGGCGCGAGCGGCCCGCCAGCCACCACGGGTGTGCGCGATCAGCGCGGCGCGGGGCGTGATGGCATGCTCGCCGTGGTGCGGGTAGGCCGCCGCGCGGACCGCAGCCCACGGTGCGACCGGCGTGACCGGCGCGTCCGAGCCCAGGGCCAGTGGCACGCCCTGCGCGGCCAGGGCCGCCAGCGGGTTCAGCCGGGCGGCGCGATCCCGGCCCAGCCGGTGGGCGTACATCCCCTGATTGCCACCCCAGGTGGCATCGAAGGCCGGCTGCACGGACGCGGTCAGCCCGGCCGTGGCAAAGGCCGCCACGTCGCTGATCAGCTCGGCGTGCTCCACCCGGTGCCCGGCCGTGGTGACGCGATGATCGCGGTCGGCTGCCAACCGCATCGCGTCCACCACCTGACTGGTGGCGGCGTCCCCGATGGCGTGGAAACCGGCCTGCAGCCCCGCCGCGGTGCAGGACAGGATGTGCTCGGCCACCTCGGCGGTCTCGAAACGCAGGTAGCCGGTGGTGTCGGCGTCGAGGTAACTGCGTGACATGGCCGCGGTGTGCGAGCCGATGGACCCGTCCAGGAACAGATCACCGCCGGCGCCCCGGGCACCCAGTTCGCGAGCCTTGGCAGCCGCGCCCAGCTCGCCCCAGTAGCCGAGCACCGCAGGCAGCTCGGGATCGTCGGCCAGCCGGAGCAGGTTGGTCAGGTCCGCCTCCCCGGAGATCTCCGGGCCGGCCATCTCGTGCACGGCGACCACGCCGAGCGAGGCGGCGTGCCGCAGCGCGGTGAGTTGCAGCTCACTGAGCCGGCTGCCGGTGATCGAGGACAGCGCCACCGAGCGGGCCGCGTGGTGGGCATCGGTGATCAGGTGCCCGGACGGGTGATACCCGGGCAGCGAGCTGATGCCGGCAACGCTTGCCAGCAACGCCGAGGAGACGACGGCGGAGTGGGCGTCGGTGCGGGCCAGGTACACCACGCCGCCGTAGGCGGCCCGGTCGAGTTCAGCGGCGGTCGGTGGCCGCTGCTCGGGCCAGGTGGTCTCGTCCCAGCCGGAGCCCAGGATGGGCCGGCCGCCGACCGCCCGCGCGGCACGTTCCAGCATGACCAGCGCCGCCGCCAGCGACGGGGCGCCGGCCAGGTCCAGGCCGGTCAGCGACAGGCCGGTGTCGGTGGCGTGCACGTGCGCGTCCACGAAGCCGGGCGTGACCAGCGCGCCCTGCAGGTCGATCACCTGCTCGGCGTGGAACGTGGCGGCGCTGGCGTCGTCACCGATCCAGCCGATGACGCCATCCTCGACGAGCATGGCCGAAGCATCCCGCGCGAACGGGGAGTAGATCCGGCCGTTGATCAGCAGTTGCGCCACAGCAACGGAGTCTGCCAGCCGATGCTGAGGACACGAACTGCGGATGATGAGTGATCAACACGTGCCTATGGCGCAGCCCGACCCCTTGGAATACGGTGCTGTAAAGATTTACAGGAGGTTAGGACATGGCTGCCAGTATCGAGGACGTCGCGAAGCTGGCGGGCGTCTCGATCGCTACCGTCTCCCGCTCGTTGCGGGGGCTGCCGGATGTGGCCACCGCTACCAGGGACCGGGTGCTGGCCGCGGCGCAGGAACTGGATTACGTCGCCTCCCCGTTCGCCGCCCGGCTCGCCAGCGGCCGCTCCTCCACCCTGGGCGTGGTGGTGCCGTTCGTCAACCGGTGGTTTTTCGCCGAGGTGCTCGGTTCGGTCGAGTCGGTGCTCAGCAAGGCCAACTACGACCTGCTGCTGCACAACTTGGCCGACAGCGACGGCCGGGCCCGTTTCTTCTCCAACCTGCCGGTACGCAAGCGGGTGGACGCGGTGCTGGTAGTCAGCCTGGCGCTGACCGACGACGAGGTCGCGGCGCTGAAGACGCTCGACCTGCCGGTCGGCGTGCTCGGGGTGAAGCACCCGGGCATGTTCTCGGTCCGGATCGACGACGTGGCGGCGGCCCGGGTCGCGGTCGAGCACCTGCTCTCGCTGGGTCGTCGGCGGATCGCGCTGATCGGCGGAGACACCGCCGATCCGATGCGTTTCACCCCGCCGCACCACCGCGGCACCGGTTACCGGCAGGCGCTGATCGAGGCCGGCATCGAGCCGGACCCGGCGATGGAGGTGCTCGGCTACTTCACCGTCGACGGCGGCGAGAAGGCGATGCTGGAGTTGCTGGCGCTGCCTCAGCGGCCGGACGCGGTCTTCGCGGAGTCCGATGAGATGGCCTACGGCGCGATGAGGGCCATCCGGCGGCGGGGGCTGCGGATCGGAGAGGACATCGCGGTGATCGGGTTCGACGACCACGCCACCGCGGACCTGATGGATCTCAGCACCGTTCGCCAGCCCGTGGCCGAGCAGGGTGCGGTGCTGGCCCAGGAGCTGTTGGACTCGCTCTCCGGCGCGGTGGAGCCCTCAGATCTGGTGCTGGACACCGAGCTGGTGGTCCGGGGCTCCACGGTGCCCTCTGCCAGCGTGTACGCCGAGACCGCCTAGCCAGCAGCCGCAGCGAGCTCGGCCGCGGTCGGCGGGTTCGCACCGGCCCGAGCCACGGTCAGCGCGGCCACCAGGATCGCCTCCTCGATGACCGGCCGCAGCTGCGCACCGGCCGGGCGGCCGCCGCGCTCCAGCAGGGCGCTGCGCTGCAGCGCGTTGATCAGGCCCGCCATGAACGCATCGCCGGCGCCCACCGTGTCGACCACCCGGACCGTCCTGCCCGGCACCGCGAAGGGCTGGGCGTCAGCACCGATAGCCTGCGCGCCGGCGCCGCCGTCGGTGATCACCACGACTGCCGGACCCAGCTCATGCCAGCGTCGCAGCGTGCTGGCCACGTCCCGGTTGGGATAGAGCCACTCCACATCCTCCGCGGACGCCTTGACCACCGTGGCGAGCCGGACCAGCCGCTCGATGTGCTGGGTAGCGGTGGCTCGATCACCGAGCAGCGCGGGACGGATGTTGGGGTCGAAGCTGATCACCGGCCCGGAAAGTTCGGCCAGCCGGTTGGCGATGGCGGTTGCTCCCGGCTCGATCCAGGAGGCCAGCGACCCGGTGTGCACCCAGTCCGCATCCGAGGGCACCCGGGCCAACTCGGCAGCGGTCCACTGCCAATCCGCGGTCCCGGTCCTGTAGAAGTCGTAGGTCGCGTTGCGCTGGTCGTCGAGGCTGACCACCGCCAAGGTGGCGGCCTCCGGTGCGGCGACCGCCAGTGACAGGTCCAGCTGGTTGCGCTCGGCATGCGCACGCAGCTGGCGTCCGAACGCGTCGCCGGACAGCCGCGCAAGCAACCGGGCCGGCTGGCCCAGCCGGGCCAGCCCGATCGCGACGTTGAACGGGCTGCCGCCGGGATGCGCCAGGTAGCTGTCAGCTCCGCCGGGCTCGGACTGCTGGTAGACCAGATCGATCAGCGCTTCGCCGATGACGCACACCATCCGGCAAACCTATCGTTAATCTGTGCCGGTGAAGCGCGTCATGCTGCTGGATTCGGCCAGCCTGTACTTCCGGGCGTTCTACGGGGTGCCGGACTCGGTGACCTCGCCCGACGGCATGCCGGTGAACGCGGTGCGCGGCTTCGCCGACATGGTGTCCAGCCTGATCACGCGGTTCGCACCCACCGATCTGGTGGCCTGCCTCGATTACGACTGGCGGCCGGCGTGGCGGGTGGAGCTGATCCCGTCGTACAAGGCGCACCGGGTCGCCGTGCCGGTCTCCGGGCCCGAACCCGACCTGGAGCAGGTGCCGGACCTGCTCGAGCCCCAGGTGCCGATCCTGCTGAAGTTGCTGGAATCCGCAGGGCTGTGCGCCGTCGGCGCCGAGCAGTTCGAGGCCGACGACGTGCTGGCGACCCTGGCCGCGCGATACGGCACCGGCACGGACGAGGTGCTGGTCGTCTCCGGTGACCGGGACCTGATCGACCTGGCCACCGACAACGTCCGGGTGGTCTACACCGGCCGGGGTATGTCGAAGCTGGTCGAGTTCACGCCGCAACAGGTGCAGGCGCAGTACGGCATCCCGGCCGGGCACTACGCGGATTTCGCGATCCTTCGCGGGGACCCCTCGGACGGGCTGCCGGGGGTAGCCGGCATCGGGGAGAAGACGGCATCGCTGGTGGTCGCCAAGTTCGGCAGCATCGAGAACATCGTGGCCGCCGCGCGCGACGGCGACGCGCGGATGAACGCCTCGGTGCGATCGAAGATCCTGAAATCGCTGGATTACCTGCAGGCAGCGCCGCAGGTGGTGCGCGGGCGCACCGACGTGGAGCTGCCAGCCCTGAGCACGGCCATTCCCGAGCGTCCCGCGGACCCGGAGATGCTGGCGGCGCTGGCCGAGCGATTCGGGCTGGAATCAGCGGTGCACCGCCTGCAGGCGGCGCTGGCCGGCGTGCACGCCTGAGCGTTTGGCCCCTGCAGCCCAGGCAGATCAGACCTGCTGGGCCACCACGCCGCGCCGGATCGCCGCGCAGGCCGCGGCCGCGGTGGTCCGTACCGCCGCGTCGATCGCCTCGACCCGGGACAGCTGTTCGAGCAGGTCCAGCAGCTGGCGCATCCAGCGCACGAAGTCTCCGGCCGGCATCGCCGGGCCGTTGGCCGCGACCGAGCTCAGCACCCGCTCCAGCGAGTCGCCTCGGGCCCAGCGGTAGGCGGCCCAGACGAAGCCCAGATCAGGTTCCCGGGTCGTCGGCAGCCCGTGATCGGCCTCGGCCTCGCTGAGCCGTCCCCAGATGCGCGAGGTCTCGGTCAGCGCCGTGCGCGCAGCGCCGACCCGCAGCTTCGGTGCCACCGTGTCGTCACGGCGAGCCTCGTACACCATGGCCGAGCACACCGCCGCGAGCTCGGCAGCGCTCAGACCTTGCCAGGCGCCGGCACGCAGGCATTCGGCGATCAGCAGGTCCGACTCCGACCACAGCCGGGAGAGCTGCCGGCCGGCGCCTGTCACGGTGTCGTCCGCGGTCAGGTAACCGAGCTCGGTGAGCAGCTGGCAGATCCGGTCGAACGTGCGCGACAGCAGGTGCGTGCGTCCCTCCGCCTTGCGCCGCAGGGCCTCGTTCTCCTTGTCCAGCCTGAGGTATCGCTCGGCCCAGCGGGCGTGCTCCTCCCGGTCGGCGCAGCCGTGGCACGGGTGCCGGCGCAGCTGCGCGCGTAGCCCGGTCAGCTCGTCGTCGTCGGCGGCGAGCCGGGTGCGGCGCCGGCCGTGCGGTTCGCTCGGGATCCGCAGGTTGCGGATGCTGGCGGCCAGGTCACGCCGGGCTCCGGGGTTGCGATGGTTGAAGTGCTTGGCGACCCGGACGTTTCCCAGCACCGCCACCGGGCTGGAGAAGTCAAGCAGGGTGACCGGGCCGGCCCATCGATCCTCGGTGAGCACCAGCGGCCGCGGGTCGGCGATCGGTGACACGCCGGGGTCGAGCACAACCGCGAGCCCGGCTCGCCGGCCGGACTGCACCCTGATCACGTCGCCGATCCGGAGTGCTTCCAAGGACTGGGCGATCTCCGCTCGCCGTTCGGAATTACCCTTCTTAGACAGGGCTTTCTCCCGTTCGGAGATCTGGGTGCGGATGGCGGCGTACTCGGCGAAGTCACCCAGGTGGCAGCTCATCTTCGCTCGCGCATCCGCGATTGCTTTGTCGTTACGGGCGATCTGCCGCTTCAGCCCGACCACCGAACGGTCGGACTGGAACTGGGCGAAGGATGACTCGAGCAGCGCGTGCGCGGTCTGCCGGCCGACCTGCGCCACCAGGTTGACCGCCATGTTGTACGACGGCCGGAAGGATGACCGCAGCGGGTACGTGCGGGTGGAGGCAAGGCCGGCCACCCTTGCCGGGTCCACCTCCGGGCTCCACAGCACCACCGCGTGACCCTCGACGTCGATGCCCCGGCGGCCTGCCCGGCCGGTGAGCTGGGTGTACTCCCCCGGGGTCAGGTCGGCGTGGCTCTCGCCGTTGAACTTGACCAGCCGCTCCAGCAGCACCGTGCGGGCCGGCATGTTGATGCCGAGGGCAAGCGTCTCGGTGGCGAACACCGCACGCACCAGGCCTCGGACGAACAGTTCTTCCACCACCTCCTTGAACACCGGGATGAGTCCGGCGTGATGCGCGGCCAGGCCACGCTGCAGGCCGTCCAGGAAGTCCCAGTACTCCAGCACGTCCAGATCCTGCGGCGACAGCGCTGCCGTCCTGGCCTCGACGATGCGCCGGATCTCGTCCCGCTCGTCGTCATCGGTCAGCCGCACCCCGGCTGCCACGCACTGGCGGACCGCGGCGTCGCAGCCGGCCCGGGAGAAGATGAACGTGATGACCGGCAGCAACCCCTCTCGGTCGAGCCGGTAGATCACGTCCGGCCGGTTCGGCGGCCGCCAGCGCGGCCCCCGCGGATACCGGGCTCTGCCTTCCGGCAGCTGGGGAAAGCGCATCCGGTCCCGGACGTAACGCACCAGCTCG
>DATAKO010000110.1:0-25198 GCA_036261575.1 Jatrophihabitans sp. | reverse complement strand
CAACCCGAGGCGACGAGCTGGCCACGACCTGGCGAGGCAGCAGGGTTTCCCCTTTGCGGTGCGAGCGAAGCTGCGACAGGACGTTCGGTGAGGCCATGCGGGACACGCTACCAGTTTGTTCTGCATTCTTGGTCATCCTTCTGGCGCGAAGCCGCCGAGAACGTGGCCCTGTCTTTGAAGAAGGGTGACCCGGTCGTCGTGACCGGGCGCATTTTCTCCCGCCAGTACATCAAGGACGAGGCCAATCATGTCGCCTACGAGGTCGAGCCGGAGGCGGTCGGCCACGACCTGACTCGCGGCACGTCAGTGTTCACCAAGCGGCGGCGCGGATTCTCCGGTTCGGTCGAGCTCGATGCCGACAACATGCCGATTCATCTGTCCGATCAGGGCTACGAGGTCGTCGGGGACGAAGCGGGCTTGCCTGCCGGCGACGACGTCGAGCCGACTCGGCTGGATCGGGCGGGCTGATCGCGGCGGACCGCCGGCGTCGGGCAGGGGGATCCCGGTGCCGGCGGCCGCGGTCATTGCCGGCGCCGGGATTCCTGGGGCGGCACGTCGTGCGCCAGGTCGTAGCTGTAATCCTCGCCGTGGTCCTCGGTCCCGATCACCACCACCACCGGCTCCGCGGCCGCACGTGGCTGCGGCGATGTCATCGCGTCCTCGTGCGCCAGGTCGTACTCGAGATCGCCGTCGTGCGGCTGTCCGGACTCGGTCATGAGCGCCTCCTCATCCGAGAGGTCCAGCGTAGAAGTTCGCGGCCTGATTGTCAGCCGCGCACAGGTGCAGAGTCTCGGGTTGCCGGCTGCCGCGCGGGGTCGGCCGCCTGATCGGCTCACATTTCCGGAGGTCTGACCGATGTGGTGAGCGTGACGCACGACTCACGGCGCCCGGCGGTCAGGCACCCGCCGTTTCGACGTGTGTCCTTGTTCTCGGTCTTCTGGATCCCGACGGTGCTAGTCGGCTGGGCCGGTCTGCTCTACAGCGGCTATCAGGTGGTCACCGCGCACCTGTCGACGGCAGGCGCCTCGCTTGTGATGGCGGCAGCGCTGCTCTTCCTGCTGGAGCTGCGGCCGCTGGTGCAGGGCGCCGGTCACGATCCCCAGGGCGTTGTCATGTCAACGGCATTCGCGATGGCCATGCTCTTCCTCTGGGGCCCGTGTCCGGCGATCGTCGTGGTCAGCCTTGCCTCGCTCGTGTCGGACCTGCGGGTACGCAAGGCCCCGCACAAGTTCATCTTCAACATCGGGCAGTACAGCGTCTCGATCATGAGTGGCTGGCTGGTGATGATGCTGGCCGGCCGCACGCCCAGCCTCAACCATCCACTGCAGACGATCAGCGGCTGGGATCTGAGCTGGATGATCGGCGCCTGCGTCGCCTACTTCTTCACCAACCTGGTGCTGGTGTCCGGCGTGCTGGCCTGGACGTCCTCCATGTGGGAGCAGCTGTCGGACGACTTCGTGCACTACACGACGACGACCTTCTCGGTCCTCGCCCTGTCACCCTTGATCGCCGCCGTCGCGACCACCGCCTGGCAGCTGCTGCCGCTCTTGCTGCTGCCGCTGGTACTGGTCTTCAAGATGTCGCAGATGTCGTTGGAACGCGAACACCAGGCCGGCCATGACCCGCTGACCGGCCTGCCGAACCGCACCTTGTTCAAGGATTCCCTTGCCGCCGAGCTGGCCAGATCACAGCGTCACGACAGCCCGTTCGGGCTGCTGCTCATCGACCTCGACCATTTCAAGGAGGTCAACGACACCCTCGGCCATCATGTCGGGGACCAGTTGCTGGTGCACTTCGCGGAGCGGTTGAGTCACTCCGTCCGACCCACCGACCACCTGGCCCGGCTCGGCGGGGACGAGTTCGCGGTGATCGTGCCCGAAGCCGACGAGGCGACGGCGCTGGCGGTGGCCGAGCGCATCCGGCAGGCCATGTCGTCGCCGATCGCGCTCGAAGGCACCCTGCTGGAGATCGAGGCCTCGATCGGCGTGGCCATGCATCCGGAACACGCCTTGGAAGCTGACGACCTGCTGCGGCTGTCCGACGTCGCGATGTACTTCGCCAAGGACACCCGCTGCGGTGTGGCCACCTACTCGCCGCATCGCGACAACAACTCAGCCGACCGGTTGAGCCTGCTGGCCGAGCTTCGGCAAGCGCTGGACGACGGCGGCCTCGCGTTGCACTACCAGCCCAAGGTGTCGCTGGCCGACCGGTCCCTGATGGGCGTCGAGGCGCTGATCAGGTGGCGACACCCGCAGCGCGGCTTCGTTCCGCCGGACGAGTTCATCCCGCTGGCCGAACGCTCCGGCATCATGCACCTGCTGACCGATCGGGTGGTGACGATGGCGCTGCACCAGATCGTCGCCTGGCGGGCCGCCGGGCTGCAGGTACCGGTCGCGGTCAACGTATCGCTGACCGATGTCCTCGGTGGCAGGCTCGGCGACCTGGTCCTCAACGGGCTCCGGCAGCACCAATTGCCCGCCGGCATTCTCTCGATGGAGATCACCGAGCGGGTGGTCGCACAAGACACCGATGATCTCAACGACTCGCTGCTCGATCTGGAGGCCATGGGCGTCACGCTGAGCCTCGACGACTTCGGCACCGGGTACTCATCGCTGCTCCGGCTGCAGAGCCTGCCGGTGGGCGAGCTCAAGATCGACCGTGCCTTCGTGTCCCGGTTGTCGCAGGGCGCACCCGCGATCGGCATCGTGCGCGCCATGGTCGACCTGGCGCACGCGCTCGGCATGCCCGCCATCGCAGAGGGTGTCGAGACCGAGGCCGAGTGGCATGCCTTGCGTGAGCTCGGATGCGACGGCGCGCAGGGATGGTTCATCTCCCCGCCGATGGCCGCCGACCGCGCCACCGAATGGATCGCCGCGCTCTCGGGGAGCGATCAGGCAGCACTCACCGCCGACGCGGCCCAGGCCAGCTGAGCGCACGGAGAGCATCGACTGCACTGTCCGTCCGGCTACGCAGGGCGGCCCTACGCCTGACGGGCGAGCGAAGTTCGCCGCTCGTTCATGCGATTGCGGTGGTTCGCCCCACCTCGGTTCCGGCAATCTCACCAACCGTGACCGATGACTCCGCCCTGTTCCAGGCCGCCTTCAGCCGCCGTTCCTTCCTGACCGCCACCGGCATAGGTGCTGCCGGGGTGGCCGCCACCGCTGCGTTCGGCGGTGTCGCCGACGCCGCGCCCGCCGAGGACCACCGGCGCCAGGACGGTCCGCCAGTGCCCCGGGTGAACGGCCTGCACCTGCAGTTCGGCGCGGATTCCTCCGATGAGGTAACCGTGTCCTGGCACACCCTGGTCCCGGTGCGCAATGCCCGGGTGCTGCTCGGGGGGCCGGACGGGAGCTACCACTGGACCCGGTCGGCTCGGCAGGCCTCCTACCTCGACGCCAAGTCGGACCAGGTCGTCTACGCCTACCACGCCCGACTCACCGGCCTGCGCCCGTCACGCGACTACGTCTACGCCGCCCTGCACGACGGCGCCCAGGCCGAGCTCGGCTCCTTCCGGACCGGTCCCCGGGGCCGCGAGCCGTTCCTGTTCACCAGCTTCGGCGACCAGGGCACTCCGACCACCGGCAAGGTCTACGTGCCGCCGGCCGGAGTCGCCATCGCGAACCCGCCTTACGTCAACGACAACCTCGGCTCGCCCGCCGCCGGAGACACCACGGCCGGGGTGGAGCGGCTGCAGCCGCTGTTCCATCTGTTCAACGGCGACCTGTGTTACGCCAACCTCGCGACCGATCGGGTCCGCACCTGGACCGACTTCTGGGAGAACAACTCCCGCAGCGCCCGGTACCGGCCGTGGATGCCGTCGGCGGGCAACCACGAGAACGAGCTGGGCAACGGCCCGATCGGCTATGCGGCGTACCAGACCTACTTCTCGCTACCCGCCGCAGCCGGCCAGACGGATGTGACGCGCGGCCTGTGGTACGCCTTCACCGTCGGCTCGGTGCGCGTGATCAGCCTCGCCAACGACGACGTTGCGCTGCAGGACGGCGGCAACTCCTACGTCCGCGGCTACTCCGGCGGCGCGCAGAAGGCATGGCTGCAGCGCGAACTCCGAGCGACCCGCGGCAACCGGGACATCGACTGGATCGTGGTGTGTATGCACCAGGTGGCGATCAGCACCGCCGACCAGTTCAACGGCGCCGACCTCGGCGTCCGACAGGATTGGCTACCGCTGTTCGACGAGTACGGCGTCGACCTGGTGGTGTGCGGTCACGAGCACCACTATGAGCGTTCGCACCCGATCCGGGGCCAGCAACGCAACGCCACGCTGACTCCGATCCCTGCCGCCACCCGGACCGACGTGGTGGACACCAGCAAGGGCACCGTGCACATGGTGATCGGTGGTGGCGGCACCTCGGCGCCGTCCAACAAGCTGTTCTTCACCCCGCCGGCCTGTCGCGTCATCACCTCGGTCGGTGCGCCGGACCCGGCCACTGGCAAGCGCCCGCCGAACTACACCCGCGAGGATGCGCCGTGGTCGGCGGTCCGCGATGCCGCCAACTCCTACGGCTTCGCAGCCTTCGCGGTGGATCCGGGCACCCGGCGCGGCGGCCTGACCACCATGACCGTCACCTACTACGACGTCACCGGACCGCAGGGCCAGCTGGTGGAGTTCGAGAAGTTCACGCTGCAGCGGCCGCGACGCGACTGACCGCCCGGGGCCGGGTTCGCGGCTGGTTCGTGACCGGCCGGGCGGTCTGGGACACTGGAGCCAACGCAACACCCGAGCTCGCGAAGGAAGCCAGTGCCTCAGTACATCTACTCCATGCACAAGGTGCGCAAGGCGCACGGTGACAAGGTCATCCTCGACGACGTGACGCTGGCGTTCCTGCCCGGCGCCAAGATCGGTGTCGTCGGCCCCAACGGCGCCGGCAAGTCGAGCGTGCTGAAGATCATGGCGGGGCTCGACACCGCCTCCAACGGCGATGCGCTGCTCGCACCCGAAGCCACCGTCGGCCTGCTGCAGCAGGAGCCGCCGCTGGACGAGACCAAGACGGTCCGCGAGAACGTCGAGGACGCGGTGGCCGAGATGCGCGGCTGGTTGGCCCGCTTCGAAGAGGTCTCGGCGGCGATGGGTGACCCGGACGCCGACTTCGACAAGCTGCTGGCCGAGCAGGGCGATCTCATGGAGAAGATCGAGCACGGCGAGGGCTGGGAGCTGGATTCCCGTATCGAGCAGGCGATGGACGCGCTGCGCTGCCCGCCCGGCGACGAACCGGTCACCCACCTGTCCGGTGGTGAGCGGCGGCGGGTCGCGCTGTGCAAGCTGCTGCTGGAGCAGCCGGACCTGCTGCTGCTGGACGAGCCGACCAACCACCTGGACGCGGAGAGCGTGCAGTGGCTGGAGCAGCACCTGGCCAAGTACCCGGGCACCATCCTCGCCGTCACCCACGACCGGTACTTCCTGGACAACGTGGCGGAGTGGATCCTGGAGCTGGACCGCGGCCGCGCCCACCCGTACGAGGGCAACTACTCCACGTATCTCGAGAAGAAGGCCGAGCGGCTGAAGGTCGAGGGCAAGAAGGACCAGAAGCTGCAGAAGCGGCTCACCGAGGAGCTCGAGTGGGTACGGCAGAACGCCAAGGGCCGGCAGGCGAAGTCGAAGGCCCGGCTGCAGCGCTACGAGGAGATGGCGGCTGAGGCGGAGAAGACCCGCAAGCTCGACTTCGAAGAGATCCAGATCCCGCCGGGCCCGCGGCTGGGCAACGTGGTCGTCGAGGCCAGTCACCTGGACAAGGGCTTCGACGGCCGGATGCTCGTCAAGGACCTGTCCTTCTCGCTGCCCCGCGGTGGCATCGTCGGCGTGATCGGACCGAACGGTGTCGGCAAGACGACTCTGTTCAAGACCATTGTCGGCTTGGAGCAGCCCGACTCCGGCGAGGTGCGGGTCGGCGAGACCGTCAAGATCAGCTACGTCGACCAGGGCCGGGGCGGCATCGACCCGAACAAGAACGTCTGGCAGGTCGTTTCCGACGGGCTGGACCACATCAAGGTCGGCCAGGTGGAGATGCCCTCGCGGGCCTACGTCTCGGCTTTCGGGTTCAAGGGCCCCGACCAGCAGAAGCCGGCCGGCGTGCTGTCCGGCGGCGAGCGTAACCGGCTCAACCTCGCCCTGACCCTCAAGGAGGGTGGCAACCTGCTGCTGCTGGACGAGCCGACCAACGACCTGGACGTGGAGACGCTGAGCTCGCTGGAGAACGCGCTGTTGGAGTTCCCCGGCTGCGCCGTGGTGATCAGCCACGACCGCTGGTTCCTGGACCGGGTTGCGACGCACATCCTGGCCTGGGAGGGAAGCGAGGACAACCCGTCGCAGTGGTTCTGGTTCGAGGGCAACTTCGAGTCCTACGAGAAGAACAAGGTCGAACGGCTCGGTGCCGAGGCCGCGCGGCCGCACGCGGTCACGCACCGCAAGCTGACCCGCGACTAGCGGCCACGTCACCGACCCGGACCTGCAGGAGGAGCCGTGCCCCGGTTCATCGCCCGGTGCGCCATGCGCTGGTCAGACATGGATGCCTACGGTCACGTGAACAACACCGCGTACCTGGCATATCTGGAACAGGCCAGGGTCTCGATGTTCTTCGACCGCTACGACTCCTCCTTCGCGCGCGGCACGGTGGTGGCCCACCACGAGATCACCTACCTCAAGCCGGTGGTCTACCATCCGGAGCCTCTGCGCCTGGAGCTGTGGACCGACCGGATCCGGGCGGCCGACTTCATCGTTCGTTACGAGGTGTTCGACGGTGACGCACTGGCCGCGACGGCGGCGACCCGGCTGGTCACCTTCGACTTCGCGGCCAACCGGCCGCGGCGGCTGACGCCGGAGGAGCGGCAGATCCTGCAGGGCTACAGCGACTCGGCGCCGGCGTGATCGAGCTTCCCGCCGCGGACCTGGCCGACTTCGGCCCGCTGGCCGAACGCGTGCTGGGGCTCAATCCGGACGAGCCGTACCTGCGGCTGCGCGCTACCGGGACCGCCGTGCAGGGCTTCGTCCGGTTGGCCTTCGACGTGCTCGCCGGCCGGTCGCTGGCCCGCGCGAGCAGCCAGTTCGACGTGACGGTCGGTGCGGCCGAATTCCGGCAGTGGCTGGACGAGCCGCAGGTGCAGCCGCCGGCGCGCGACGCCCACTGGCTTGCGGCACTGCCGCCGGCGGCGGGCTGGCAGCGGATCGAGGTGGTACCGGACGAGGCGATTCGCGAGGTGGTCCGCTCCGGTGCGTTGCTGGCCCGCTCGACGACCTCCCGTGCCGGTCAGCAGACGCTGCTGTCCTCGATCGTGCTGACCGCGACGGCCGGTACACGCTCGGTGGAGGTGCCGCTCGGCCCGCTGTCGGCGCTCACCCGGATGGGCTTCCTGCCGCGGGGTGGGCAGGCCGCGGTCGACATCGTTCCCGGCTGGATCCGAGTCGCCGCCGGCTACGGGTCCACCTACGTGTCCACCGGCAGCCCGCTGAACCTGCTCGGCTGATCCACCCGGCCGAGGCGCGCCGGTGGCTGGCACGGTTCGGCGGTTCGGTCGGCAACAACTAGCGATCTGCCGAAGTCGCGGCTGCGGCCGCCAACCGAACTGGTACACCGTGGTCGGCCACGGTGCCGAGTACCACCGGGTGCGGATCCGCCTCGCCCGCGGGCCTCGAAAGCTGCACCGTGAGCTCGGCCGGCCGGAAGCCGCGCACAGGCGTGCTGTCGGCGGCAGACACCGGTGATTCCATGCACACCGTCGCCAGGGGCAGCCGACGCCGAGCCTGCGCGATAGCAGCATCGACCGCCCGGATCTCCTGCAGCGGCCAGTACTGCCGGGTCACCGAGTACCAGACCACGGTCAGCACGCCGGGATCTGGAGTGTCGGCCAGCTGCTGCTGCAGCCAGTCGGATCCCGCGGCAGCGTCGACCTGCACGGGGTGTGCCTGTGCCACCTGCAACGCCGCTCGAAGGCGCTCGTGCCGGTGCAGGTCGTGCGGCCAGACGAACGAGGTCAGCCGCAGGCGTCCCTCGACGGTCCCCGCGTCGACGGGGGACAGGTCGCACCCGCGGCGGTCGACGATGCTGAATCCGGCCGGTTGCACCGCACCGATGCTGACGTCCGACAGGTGCAGCGGCGAATCGATCGGGCCGTAGCTCCATCCCTCACCACTGAACCGGTACCGGTCCACGAGCAGATTCAGACCTGCCGAGGCGCCGACCTCCAACAGACGAATGCGGGCAGTGCCCGCCCGGCGGACCACATCGAACAGACCGATGAGCAGCGCGGCCGACCGGCCCACCTCGTTGGTCTGCGGTGCCAGCTGCAGCGCTTCCTGCAGCTCGGCGAAATGCGCCCGCAGCACCGGCTCGACGTCAGCCCAGGCGTGCTCGGGCGATGCGGTACCGCCCAAGTTCGGGTAGTACATGGTGAGCTCGGGCGTCACTCGGCGCAACACCAGCCGTTGCACGCCGGCCAGCAGCCGCAGTTGCACGACGGCGGCGGTGGGTGCGTCCTCACCGAGCAGCCGGCGCACCACGCCACCGGCTTCCCAATCGTCGGCCATCGCCTGCATCAGGTGCTGGTACAGCCCCGGCGGCATCGCTTCGCCGTGCCGCCGGATGCGATCAGCAAGCGTCTTCACCCCGCAACCGTAAGGCGGATCGCGCCTGCCCAAGACCCGGCTATGGCGAAGCTAACCCTTTCACCGGACGCGATCCGCGGCGGCGGTGAGTGTGCCACCGCAATGGTGGCGTACTCACCATCCGATGGGGGGACCCGGCCCGAGGACGCTGCGATGCCCACCGGCTACTGGGCAGCCGGTGGGCGTCGCAGAAGAGGTTCCGTCAGACCTTCAGCCATACCGCCGTGTTGGCCGGCAGCTTGTCACCGTCGATCGGCATCGACGACAGCAGGATCTCACCCGGCGGCAGCTCGACCGGCACGTCGGATGCGTTCAGCGCAACGACCAGCTCGGGGCCACGACGGTAGGCAAGGCAACCCTCCGGTGCCTGCTGCCACTGGAACTCGGCACCGTGCAGGGCCGGCAGGCTTCGCCGCAGGTGCAGCGCCTTGCGATACAGCGACAGCGTGGAGTTCTCGTCCTCCAGCTCCGCCTCGACGGTGAAAGCGCGCCACTCCGCCGGCTGCGGCAGCCACGGCTGGCTGGTCCCCGTCCCGAAGCCGAAAGGCGGTTCGGTGCCCTCCCACGGCATCGGAACCCGCTCGCCGTCCCTGCCCCGCTCGGTGTGCCCGCTGCGCTCCCAGGTCGGGTCCTGCAGCACCTCGTCCGGCAGGTCGACGTTCTCCAGACCGAGCTCCTCACCGTTGTAGATGTAGGCAGCGCCTGGCAGCGACAGCGTGAGCAGCGCGGCCGCTCGGGCCCGGGCCTGGCCGATCGCGCCGCCCCCGTAACGGGTGGCGTGCCGGACCACATCGTGGTTGGACAGCACCCAGGTGCACGGTGCACCCACCTCGGCCATGGCCAGCAGCGAACCGTCGATGGCGGCGGCGAACTCCGCGGCCGACCATTCGGCTTCGACCAGGCGGAAGTTGAAGGTGAGGTGCAGCTCGTCCGGGCGCACGTACTGTGCCAGCCGAGCATCGTCCGGAACCCACGCCTCGCCCACCGCCATCTTGTGCGGGTAGGCATCCATCACCGAGCGGAACATGCGCAGGTGCTCGTGCACCCCGTCCTGGTCGAAGCGCAGGTCCTCCTCCAGCTGGGTGTGCGGGCCGGTGTAACTGGACAGGTCCATGTCCGGCAGCCCGTCGGGCTTGGCCATCGAGTGCGCCACGTCCACCCGGAAGCCGTCGGCCCCGCGGTCCATCCAGAACCGCAGGATGCGCTCGAACTCGGCGGTGACCTCGGGGTTTGCCCAGTTCAGGTCGGGCTGTTCCGGCGCGAAGATGTGCAGGTACCACTGACCGTCCGGCACCCGCTCCCACGCGGAGCCACCGAACATTGCCGGCCAGTTGTTCGGCGGCTCATTCCCGTTCGGCCCGCGGCCGTCGCGGAAGATGAAGCGCTCGCGCTCGGGCGAGCCGGGCCCGGCGGCCAGCGCTGCCTGGAACCATGCGTGCTGGTCGGAGAAGTGGTTGGGCACGATGTCGACGGTCACCTTGATGTTGCGGGCGTGCGCCTCGGCGATCAGGGTGTCGAAGTCGGCGAGGGTGCCGAACATCGGGTCGACGTCGGTGGGGTCGGCTACGTCGTAGCCGCCGTCGGCCATGGGGGACTTGTAGAACGGGCTGAGCCAGATCGCGTCGATGCCGAGCATCTGCAGGTAGTCCAGCCGCTGGGTGACCCCGATCAGGTCGCCGATGCCGTCGCCGTTGCCGTCGGCGAAGCTGCGGGGATAGATCTGGTAGAAGATCGCCGAGCGCCACCAGTCGGCGCCGGACAAGTAGGCAGCGCCGCTCTCGGTACCACTGTAGAAATCGAGTTGCTCGTTGATCTCGTCCCCGGCGAAGGGGCTGGCTGCTGGCTGCTGCGTGTCCGACACGCGATCCTCCGGTGATGGTTG
The DNA here is from genome assembly GCA_036261575.1 of Jatrophihabitans sp. Classification (GTDB taxonomy): domain Bacteria; phylum Actinomycetota; class Actinomycetes; order Mycobacteriales; family Jatrophihabitantaceae; genus Jatrophihabitans_A. Next base: position 14,699 of record DATAKO010000110.1, on the reverse strand, counting down.
GTGGCACTGAAAGCCCTTGCAGGCGGTGCAAGCGCCAATTCTGGATCGATCAAGAACATTCGTCAAGCGGCTGCGGTCAGGTCGGGCTGTTGCGCAGCGAATGCGCCGCGGTGGTGAGGTAGTTCCACAGCCGTTCAGACTGCTCGGGCCGCAGTTCGAGCGAGTCCAGCGCGGCCTTCATGTGGCGCAGCCAGGCATCACGCTCCGCCGCGCCGATCTGGAACGGCACATGCCGCATCCGCAGCCGCGGGTGCCCGCGGGTCTGGGAGTAGGTGCTCGGGCCGCCCCAGTACTGCACCAGGAACAGCGTCAAGCGGTCGGCGGCAGGTGCCAGATCCTCTTCCGGGTACAGCGGTCGCAGCAGCGCGTCTTCGGCGACACCGGCGTAGAAGCGTTCGACGAGCGCCCGGAACGTCGCCTCACCCCCGACTGCGTCGTAGAAGTTGTCCTCGCTCATGCCTGGCCCGACCGCACCTGGATAACCACCCGTCCATTGTCCCGCGCCGATTTCGGAATACCGTGGCGGCATGGCAACCGATGACGCGCTACCCGATTCCTACGACGTGATCGTGCTCGGGCTCGGCCCGGGCGGTGAGGAAGTGGCCGAGCGGCTCGCCGAAGCGGGACAGCGCGTTCTCGGCGTGGAGTCCAATCTGGTCGGTGGCGAGTGCCCCTACTACGGCTGCATTCCGTCGAAGATGATCGTGCGGGCCGCCGAAACCCTGGCCGAGGCCGGCCGCGTGAACGCGCTGGCTGGTACCGCCAGGACGACCGCCGACTTCGCCAAGCCTGCCGACCGGATTCGCACCGAGGCCACCGACGACTGGAACGACCAGGCAGCGGTCGATCGGCTGGAACGACTGGGTGGCCGGCTGGTGCGCGGCTTCGGTCGGCTCGCCGGTCGCGACGCCGAGGGACGCCCGCGGGTCGAGGTCGCCGGCCGGACTTTCACCGCCGACCGGGTCGTCATCGCCACCGGGACAGCGCCGGCGCTGCCGCCGGTGCCAGGCCTCGACGAACTGGCCGGTGGGGGGCTGAGCCCGGACGGGTTGGTGTGGACCAACCGCGAGGTGCTGCAGATCCGACAGGCACCGGCCTCGCTGCTGGTCATCGGCGGGGGCACCATCGGCTGCGAGCTGGCGCAGGGTTTCCGGCGCTTCGGTGTGGCGGTCACGCAACTCGAGCTAGGCCCTCGGATCCTGGCGCAGGAAGAGCCGGAGACCTCCGACGTGGTGGCCGCGGTGTTGCAGCGCGAGGGGGTCGAGCTGCACACCGGAATCGAGATCACCTCGGTGCGGCGTGGCGGCGACGGCGTGCTGGCCGAGCTCGCCGACGGCCGGAGCTTCACGGCCGAGCGGTTGCTGGTGGCGGCCGGGCGGCGGCAGCACATCCCGGAGATCGGCGTGGACAGCATCGGCCTCGACCCGCACGCCCGGGTGCTGGACGTCGACGAGCACATGCAGGTCGTGGATCGGGTGTACGCCGTCGGCGACGTCACCGGTAAGGGGCCGTTCACCCACGTCGCGGTCTGGCAGGCACGGGTGCTGGTGGCGCACCTGCTCGATCGGCGCGAGCCGTTCGGCGGCTACGCGGGGCTGGCCTGGGTGACCTTCACCGACCCCGAGGTGGGCCGAGTGGGACTGTCGGAGCAGCAGGCGCGCGAGCGGGGCCTTCGGGTGGCGATCGGCCGAGCCGATATCTCGGCCAACACCCGCGGCTGGATCCACGGTGAGGGCAACGACGGCTTCGTCAAGCTCGTTGCCGACGCCGATCGCCAGGTGCTGGTGGGTGCCACCGTCGTGGCGCCCGGCGGCGGCGAGATTCTCGGTGTGCTCACCCTCGCGGTGCACGCCGAGGTGCCGCTGTGGACGCTGCGAACCATGCACTACGCCTATCCCACGTTGCACAGAGCCGTTTCAGAGGCGCTCGCCACGCTCGACTGACCGGTGCACTTCGGCCGCGGTAGGCAGCGATCCCTGGGCGCCGGCACCCCGCACCGCGAGGCTGCCGGCCGCGGCGGCGAGCACCGCAGCCGACTCCAGCCCGACGCCGGCTGCCAGCGCCCAGGCCAGTGCCGCGGTACAGGCATCGCCCGCCCCGGTGGTGTCGACCACGGGCATCGCGAAGGCAGGCACCCGAAGCGCCGGCAGGCCCGGGCGCACCAGCTCGACGCCGGCGGCGCCACGGGTGATCAACTGCGTTCCGGCGAAGTCCAGCTCAACCGCCTCGTGCTCGTTCGGAGTCAGCACGCTCACCTGATCGAGCAGCTCGAGCGGGAGCCGTTGGGCAGGTGCCGGGTTGAGCACGAACGTGCAGCCGTGCCGATGTGCCCAGCCGGCGGCGGACGCCACCGCGGCCACCGGCACCTCCAAGTTCGCCACCAGTACCGCCGCCTGCCGGCCGAGGCTCTCCAGTGCAGTCAGCACCGCGTCCCCGGACAGGCTCGCGTTCGCTCCGGAAGCGACACCGATCAGATTCTCGCCGGCCGGATCGCTGAGCACGGTGGCAACGCCCGTCGGCCCGGCGACGGTCTGAAGCTGCCCCACCTCGACTCCGGCGGCGGCCAGCGCCTCGCGTGCGAAGGCACCCTCGGCATCGTCGCCGACCCGGCCGATCAGCGCCGTCCGGGCGCCGAGCCGGGCCGCGGCAGCCGCCTGGTTGGCGCCCTTGCCGCCGAGGCAACGCAGCAGCCTGCCACCGGTCACGGTCGTTCCGGGGCCGGGTAGCCGCGGCAGGAGCAGCTGCAGGTCCACGTTGACGGAGCCGATCACGATCACGTCCGGACGGCGCTCGGTCACCGGTTCAGGGTAGGGGTGAGCGTTCCCAGCCGGGACACGGTCAAGAATTCAAGCAGATTTTGGATGCGCGAAGGCCGTTCGTCGGGTTCACTGGACGCACGGTTGGAGGTGAGGCCAGTGACGGGCGCCCTTGTGCTGAACGCGTCGTACGAGCCGTTATGCGTCGTGCCGACACGCCGTGCCGTGGTGCTGGTGCTGGCAGAGAAAGCCTTCGTCGTGGAAGCGGGCGAAGGCTTTTTACATTCTGCGACCAGCCAGGTGCCGGTGCCGCAGGTGGTGCGGCTGGCGCGCTACGTCCGGGTGCCCTACCGCAGGCAGGTGCCGCTGACCCGGCGGGCGGTGCTGGCTCGCGACGCGCACCGCTGCGTGTACTGCGCGGTCAAGGCCGACACTATCGACCATGTCGTGCCGCGCTCGCGGGGTGGGCGCAACGAGTGGACCAACGTGGTGGCCGCCTGTGCCCGGTGCAATCACCGCAAGGGTGACCGGTTGCTGTCCGAGATCGGCTGGGCGCTGCCCCGTGCGCCGATCCAGCCGTCGGCGAGCGTTGCGCTGGTACTGGGCTGGGCCAAGCGTGACCCCTGCTGGGATCGCTACCTCGGTTACGACCTCGCCCCGGTCAGCCAGGACCTGACCGCAACCGCCTGATCCCTGCACGGCCTAACCTCGGGACATGGCTGAGCTTCATGATCTGACCGCTCTGGACGCGGCTGCGGCCGTCCGGACCAAGCAGGTGAGTCCGACTGAGCTGGTCGAGCACTACCTGGACCGGATCTCGCGGCTGGACGAGCAGATCGGAGCGTTCGTCACCGTCACCGCCGAGTCGGCCCGGCAGCAAGCACGGGATGCCGACCGCGCGGTGCTGGCCGGTTCGGATCTGCCGCCGCTGCACGGGGTGCCGACGGCGATCAAGGACCTGAACAACGTCAAGGGTGTGCCGACGCGCTTCGGCTCGGTCACCATGACCGATTTCGTGGCGCCCTTTGACGATCACGTGGTGAGCCTGTTGCGGGCGGCCGGCACCATCTCTCTCGGCAAGACCGCCACCCCGGAATTCGGGCTGCCCTGCTACACCGAGACGAACATCGGCCCACCGGCGCGTACCCCCTGGGACACCAGCAGGCTGGCGGGCGGCTCGTCGGGCGGTGCCGGCGCTGCGGTCGCGGCCGGGTTCGTTCCGCTGGCACAAGGCTCCGACGGCGGTGGCTCGATCCGGATCCCGGCCAGTCTCAACGGCCTGTTCGGGTTGAAGACCTCGCGCGGCCGCATCTCGCGCGGCCCGCTCGACGTCGATTCTTCCGGGCTGTCGGTGCTCGGTCCGCTGGCGCGCACGGTCCGCGATGCGGCCGCCTTCCTGGATGCGACGGCGCACCCGCAGCCCGGCGATGCGACCTGGGCGGCACCGCTACCGGACGGCCAGAGCTACCTGGGCTGGTGCGATCGCACGCCCGAGCGGCTACGCATCGGTCGCTATCTCGAACCGCCGATCCCCGGTGCCGTGCTCGATTCGGAGTGCCGCATCGCGTGGGAACGAGCCAGCCAGCTGCTGGTGGAGCTGGGTCATGACGTGATCGACATCCCGCTGCCGATTCCACCCGAGGCCATCCCGGCGTTCGAGGCAGTGTGGGCAGTCTCGGCCGGCACCATCCCGGTCGAGCCCGCCAGTGAAGCGCAGCTGCGGCCGCTGACCCGCTACCTGCGGGCCAGAGCGCGCGAGATCGGCGGTGCGCAGTACGCCGGGGCGGTCGGCCAGCTCAACCAGCTCAGCCGCCAGTCCCTGGCCGCCACCGCGCACCTCGACGCGGTGCTGACCCCGACGCTGGCGATGCCGGCCCGTCCTGTCGGCTGGTTCTGCGGCACCGCCGAGCAACCGGTGGATCCGGCGATCGACTTCGAACGGCAGAAGATGTTCACCCCGTACACCGCGGTGTACAACACCAGCGGCCAGCCCGCGGCAAGCCTGCCGGTGCACCACACTGCCGACGGCTTACCGGTCGGGGTGATGCTGGTGGGCCGCCCGTTCGGCGAGGCGCCGCTGCTGGCACTGTGCGCGCAAGTGGAGGAGGCGGCCGGCTGGGCCGGCCGGCATCCGGCGATCTGGCGCCAGTGATGCGGGCCGCTTCCGGCACCCGCCACGTCCGGGCCTCGGCGCGTTTCGATACCGTGTCCTTACTACAGGCCGGCTGGGCGGAGGAAGTGCAGACATGACCGTCGTTGAAACGGTGCTGGTCTTCGCGGGCATCCCGATCGGTGCCGTCGCGCTGATCACGTTGATCGTGCTCGGTCCGGGCGCGGTGCGCGCACCGCGATACCGACCTGGTGGCAGCTGGGACTACCGGCCGGTCTGGTACCTGCCGCATCCAGAACATGCCGGCCCGGTGTCCTCGACCTCCGGCGTGCTGGCCCTGACCGGCTCGGTCGCCGAGCCTGTGATTGCGAGCGGAGGTGCCAGCGGTGAGTGGTGAGGCTGACATGAGCGGGCACACCGCAATCGACAACCCGGGTGAGAGCGCGCCGGTGTCGTCGCTGCTACCGAGTGCGGCCACGACCCAGCGGCCGCGGGAGTTCACCACCCAGCGGGCGGCGCCGGTCAGCCCGGACCGTCCGTTCAAGCCCAGCCAGCTGGCCCGCATCGACGAGGCGCTGACCCTCGCCTCGCACGAGACCGGACTGCTGTTCAGCGTCTACGTCGGCCCGCTGGGTGCTGACCCCCGGGCCAGGGCCGAGCAGCTGTTCGGGCGGCTGGCCGTCCAGCACGAGGCTCCGGTGCTGCTCGCCATCTCACCGGCCGAGCGGCGGCTGGAGATCGTCACCGGAGGGGCTGCTGCCCGCCGCATCCCGAACCGGATCGCGGGACTCGCTGCCCTGGCCATGCGCGCCTCCTTCACCTCGGGTGATCTCACCGGCGGCATCGTCAGTGGGCTGCGTCAGCTCGCCGACGCAGCGGGCACCACGGGCTGACCTTCCGGGCTGGGCGTACCCATCGGTAACATCCCTGCAGGATCGTTCGCCTGGCGAACTATCCTCTCGATAAGGTGATGGGACGATGACGACACTTCTGCCTCAGCTCGCCGGCCACCAGGCTGCCGTGGACCGGTTGCGGGCCTCCTACGCCGCGATCCCGTCGGGCCAGACGGTTCGGCTCGCCAAACGCACCTCGAACCTGTTCCGGCCGCGCACCGACCAACCGGTTGCCGGCCTGGATGTGTCCGGTCTGGACGGCGTCATCTCGATCGATGCCGGTTCCCGCACCGCAGACGTGCAGGGGATGTGCACGTACGAGACGCTGGTGGCTGCCACGCTGCGGCACGGCTTGATGCCCAAGGTCGTACCGCAGCTGAAGACCATCACCTTGGGCGGCGCGGTGACCGGACTCGGCATCGAATCCAGTTCGTTCCGCAATGGCCTGCCGCACGAGTCGGTGCTCGAGATGGACATCCTCACCGGGGCGGGAGAGCTGCTGACCATCAGCCCGACGCAGCACCCGGACCTGTTCGCGGCGTTCCCGAACTCCTACGGCAGCCTGGGTTACACCGTGCGGCTGCGCATCGAGCTCGACCGGGTGCACCCGTTCGTCGGCCTGCGGCACGTCCGCTTCAACGACCTGGACGAACTGGCGGCGGCCATCCAGCAGATCAGCGACACCGCTGAGTGGCAGGGCGAACCGGTCGACTTCCTCGACGGCGTGATGTTCGCGCCGACCGAGGCGTACCTGACGCTGGGGCGCTGGGTGAGCTCACCGGCCGAGGCCCGGGTGGACAGCGCAAGCGACTACACCGGCCAGCGCATCTTCTACCGCTCCGTCCGGGAGCTGGCTCGGGACTGCCTGCACGTCTCGGACTACATCTGGCGCTGGGACACCGACTGGTTCTGGTGCTCGGGTGCCTTCGGCGTGCAACAACCACTGGTACGCCGGCTCTGGCCCGCCCGCTACCGGCGCAGCGACTTCTACCACAAGCTGATCGGTCTGGATCACCGCTTCAAGGTGGCCGACAAGATCGACAAGCTGCGCAAGCTCGGTCCGCGTGAGCGCGTGGTGCAGGACGTGGAGATCCCGGTGGCCCGCACCGCGGAGTTCCTGCGCTGGTTCGCCGAGCACGTGCAGATGACGCCGGTCTGGCTGTGCCCGCTGAAGTTGGCGTCCGAGCGGAGCTGGCCGCTCTACCCCCTCGAAGCCGGCCAGGTGTACGTGAACGTCGGCTTCTGGGGCACGGTGCCCATCGCCGAAGGCCGGGTCGACGGTGACATGAACCGGCTGATCGAGCAGGCCGTAGCCGAGCACGACGGGCACAAGTCGCTGTATTCAGACGCCTACTACGACCGACAGACCTTCGACCGCATCTACGGCGGCGAGCAGTACCACGTGGTCAAAGAAACCTACGATCCCGATCACCGATTGACCGGGCTGTACGAGAAAGCGGTGGGACGCCGATGAAGATTGCTGACCTGGTTTCGCAGCTGACGCTGGACACGCCACCGGTCCGGTTCACCGCCTACGACGGCTCCGGCTTCGGTCCCGAAGACGCCGAGATCACGCTGGAACTGGCCAACGAGCGGGGACTGCGCTACCTCACAACAGCGCCGGGTGACCTGGGCCTGGCGCGGGCCTATGTCACCGGTGATCTGGTGCTGCACGGCGCGCACCCGGCCGACCCTTACCGGGCGCTGAAGACGTTGGGTGGCTGGCGGTTCCGGCGCCCGACGCCGCGGGAGGCTGCCCGGTTCCTGGCCGAACTGGGCTGGCGCAACCTGCTGCCGCCGGAGCCGCCGGAGCAGGAGTCGCTGCCGCGCTGGCGCCGCTCGATGGAGGGGCTGCGGCACTCCCGCAACCGGGACGCCCACGCCATCGGCAAGCACTATGACGTGTCCAACCACTTCTACGAGCAGGTGCTCGGCCCGTCGATGGCTTACACCTGTGCGGTGTTCCCGAAGCCGGATGCCTCGCTGGAGGAGGCGCAGGAGGAGAAGTTCGACCTGGTCGCACGCAAGCTCGGCCTGGAGCGCGGGATGCGGCTGCTGGACATCGGGTGCGGCTGGGGCGGCATGGCCATGCATGCCGCCAAGCACTACGGCGTGAGCGTGGTCGGCGTGACGCTGTCGGAGCAACAGGCGTCCTGGGGTGCGGCCGCGGCCGAGCAGGCCGGCCTGTCGGACCGGGTGCAGATCCTGCATCGCGACTACCGCGACGCCCCCGGCGCGCCGGGAAGCTACGACGCGGTCAGCTCCATCGGGCTGATGGAGCATGTCGGGGTGCACAACTACCCGTCCTACTTCGCCTTCATCAAGGACAAGCTGCGCGACGGCGGCCGGCTGCTGAACCACTGCATCACCCGGCCGGACAACAAGCAGAAGGCACTGCCGGGCCACTTCATCGACCGCTACGTCTTTCCTGACGGTGAGCTGACCGGTTCGGGCCGGATCATCACCGAGGCCCAGAACGCGGGTTTGGAGGTCCGGCACGAGGAGAACCTGCGCGAGCACTACGCGTTGACGCTGATGCACTGGTGCGCGAACCTGCAGCGCAACTGGGACACCTGCGTCGCGGACGTCGGCGAGGCAACCGCGCGGGTGTGGGGCCTGTACATGGCCGGCTCCCGGCTCGGCTTCGAGCAGAACGGCATCCAGCTGCACCAGGTGCTGGCGGTCAAGGTCGCCGAGGACGGCACCGCCTCGTTCCCGCTGCGCCCCACCTGGGGGTCCTGAGCGCCGAAGCGATCTCGGGCCGGCCGGAGCGTTCCGGCCGGCCCGCGCCGGCTGTGCGCGATCAGGCCGTGTGCCGGCCGCGCGCGATGTCGACGGAGCGAGCGTGCAGCGCCCGGGCTACCTCGGCGCGGCCTTCGCCCACCAGGCGGCGCAGCGCCGGCGGTTGGGCCTGGTCCGCCAGGAACGCGTCGGCCAGCTCGAGGGTCTGCTCCGAGATGGTGGAGGACCAGACCGGGAACAGCCCGACGATGAGGTCCGATGCCGTTTCAGGCGTGCGCTGCTGCCAGATCTCGCCGGCCTGCTCGAAGTACTTGGCCGCGAACGGTGCCAGCAAGGCGCCGTCCATGGCCTGCACGAAGCCGGCAATGGCTGCCCGCATCAGCGTGTTCGACAGCGAGACGTCCCGGGTCGCGGCATCCCAGGCGGCCTGCTTGCCCTCGGGCGTCGGTAGCATCGCCCGGGCCACCGCCGCTGCCCTGACCCCTGCCGCGGCCCTGTCCTCGGCAGCGAAGGCGTCGATCTCGGCAGCACCGGCCCGGCCACGCGCCACCAGCGACTGCAACAGCAGCCAGCGCAGATCCGTGTCCAGTGCCAGGCCGGGCAGCACCTGGCTGCCGTCGAGCAGGCCAGCGAGGAAGTCGGCGTGCTCGTCGGTGCAAGCCGCGCCGGCGGCCGCGTGTACCCAGGCGAGCTGGTGGTCCGAGCCGGCCTCGGCGGCGCGGGCGGCGCTGATCACGGCGTCGGCGAACTGCCGGCGGCCGCTTTCGGCCCACTCCGGGTCCGCGAACACCTTCAGCGCGCGCAAAGCCTGCGCGTTCACCGACTGCACCACGCCGATCTCGGTCTCGGACGGACCGCTCGCGGTAGCCAGTTCCAGGTAGTCCCGGGCGGCCAGCTCACCATCGCGGACCATGTCCCAGGCAGCCGACCAGCACAGCGTGCGCGCCAGCGTGTCGCTGATCGCGGCCAGGCCGCCGGTGCGCATGGTGACGAGGCTTTCCGGATCCAGGCGCAGCTTGCAGTAGGTCAGGTCGTCGTCGTTGACCAGCACCAGGTCCGGCTTGGCCTGCCCGATCAACGCCGGCACCGAGGTCCGCTCACCGTCCAGGTCGAGCTGCACCTGGTGCACCCGGACCAGGCGGCCGCGCGGGAACTCCGGCGTGCTGTTGCCGTCGAAGTTGTACAGGCCGACAGCCAGCCGGTGCGGCCGCAGCACGTTGTCCTTGGCGGTCACGGTCGGCGCGGTCTGCACCACCTCGAAACGGGTGTACTTGCCATCCGCCCCGACCTCGAAATCGGGGGAGATGGTGTTCAGCCCGCTCGTCTCCAGCCACAGCTTGGCCCAGTCCGACAGCTCCCGGCCGGAGGCTGCCTTGAGCGAGCTGAGCAGGTCGCCCAGCGTGGTGTTGCCGTAGGCGTGGTCGGCGAAGTACTGACGCACGCCGGCCAGGAACTCGTCCCGGCCGACGTAGGCCACCAGTTGCTTGAGCACGGCGGCGCCCTTGGCGTAGGTGATGCCGTCGAAGTTGACCTCGACCGCCTCGGCGTCCGGAATGTCACAGGCGATGGGGTGGGTCGAGGGCAGCTGATCCTGCCGGTAGGCCCAGGTCTTCTCGATGTTGGCGAAGGTGGTCCACGCATCCGGCCAGCGGGTCGCCTCGGATTGGCAGATCGCCGCGGCCCATTCGGCGAAGGACTCGTTCAGCCAGAGATCGTCGAACCACTTCATGGTGACCAGGTCACCGAACCACATGTGTGCCATCTCATGCAGCACCGTGGCCGCGCGGCGCTCGTAGCGCGAATCGGTCACCCGGCTGCGGAATACGTAGTCCTCCAGGAAGGTGACACAGCCGACGTTTTCCATGGCGCCGGCGTTGTATTCAGGAACGAACAGCTGGTCGTACTTGCCGAAGGCGTACCGGACGCCGAAGTTCTCGTGATACCAGCGGAATCCCTGCTTGGTGACCTCGAACAACTCGTCGGTGTCGAAGTGCTCGGCCAGTGAGGTGCGGCAGAACAGGCCCAGCGGGATCGGCGCGCCGGCACCGTCGTCGTACTCGTCGCGCGCCTCGAAGTAGTTACCCGCGACCAGCGCGGTCAGGTAGGTGCTGATCGGCTCTGTGGTGGCGAAGTGCACCGTCTTGGTAGCGGGGTGCCCGGAACCCTCCTGCACCTTCGTCACGGCGCCGTTGGACACCACCTTCCAGTGCGCCGGCGCCGTCACCTGCAGGGTGAACCGGGCCTTCAGATCGGGCTGATCGAAGCAGGCGAACATTCGCTTGGCATCGGTGGTCTCGAACTGGCTGTACAGGTAGACCTCGTCGTCGAGCGGATCGACGAAGCGGTGCAGGCCCTGCCCGATGGTGGTGTAGAGCAGGTCCGCATCGACCACCAGCACGTTGTGCGCGGCCAGCTCCGGCAGCGCGATGCCGTGCTCGGGCCGGTAATCCTCGACGGGCACGGGCGTCCCGTTCAGGCTCACCTCGTGCAGCCGGTCGGCGATCACGTCCACGAAGGTGGCGGCGCCGGGTTGCCGCGCGTCGAAGGTGATGGTGGTCCGGGAGCGGAAGGTGCGCTCGGACGGACGTCCGCGCTCATCGGTCAGATCCAGCGCAACGTCGTAGGACTGCACCGACAGCAGCCCCGCGCGCAGCACCGCCTCTTCCTTGGTGATGTTGGGCGTCGGCAGGGTGTTGGCGTCGAGCACGGGCTCGGTCGCACCGCTGGCCACGGGTGAATCGCTACGCACGGAATGCAGCTCCTTCGGACGATGTTGGAGGCTGTGCGGTGGTCTCTCGGACGAGGCGGCCGCCGGGACGGACATCGGTCGCCGGCGCGCTTCTGTCATGCTGGGAGTGACCCCGAAAGCTGGTCGGAAATTATTCTTTCACAATCCGGATGAGGGTAGGAGATGCGCATGACGACCGCCGCAGTGGACGGTGCCGCCGCCGGCACGACGAAGGTCGATTTCTGGTTCGACCCGCTGTGCCCGTTCGCCTGGGTCACCTCACGCTGGATCCTCGAGGTGGAAAAGCACCGCGACCTGGATCTGAACTTCCATGTGATGTCGCTGTCGGTGCTCAACTCCGGCCGCGACGAGCTGCCCGAGCAGTACAAGGAGATGCTCTCGCGCGGCTGGGGCCCGGTACGGGTGGCCATCGCCGCGGAGCAACATGCCGGCACGCCGGCGCTGCGTGACCTTTACACCGCGCTCGGCACCCGTCGTCATGATCAGGGCCGCGAGTTCGACCGGGACGTGATCGTCGAGTCGCTGCAGGAGGCCGGTCTGCCCGAGTCCCTTGCCGGCGCGGCAGATTCCACCGAGTACGACGAGGCGCTGACGAAGTCCCACCATGCAGGCATGGACGCCGTCGGCTTCGAAGTCGGCACCCCGGTCATCCACGTCGACGGAGTCGCCTTCTTCGGCCCGGTACTCACCCGTATCCCGCGCGGCGAGGATGCCCTCAAGGTGTGGGACGGCACCCGGCTGCTCGCGGAATACCCCTATTTCTTCGAGCTGAAGCGGACCCGGACCGAAAGCCCTCGATTTGACTGAGCCGCTCTTCCACATCGTCGCCGAGCCGGTCTGGCTAGCAGCGGTGGAGCAGGGCAGCTATGCGCCGGCCTCGTTGCCGGAGCAGGGTTTCGTGCACTTCTCCTACCGTGACCAGGTTGCCGGCACTGCCAACCTGCTCTATCACCAGCAACAGGACTTGGTCGTCGTCGAGTTCGACCCGGCCAGGCTCGGCGCACCGGTGGTGGTCGAGGATCTCTACGACGCCGGCCAGGAATTCCCACACGTCTACGCGGCGATCCCGATCGAGGCGGCGGTTGCGGTGCACCCGTTGCAACGCGACGGTCAGGGCAACTTCCGCTTCTGAGCGGGCGGCTCAGCGCAGTCGGTCGCGCAGCCTCGGGTCGCTGAGGAACCACGGCGTCTCATCAGCCGGTGCCTCGGCCAGCTGTGCGTCGATGCCCGCCGCTTCGCGGGCGTCGGCGCGTACCCAGCGGCGGAAGATCAGCACCAGGAACGGCAGATCCAGCAGCTCCGCGACGCACCACAGGACACCGCCGCCGATCTGCTGGTCGCGCAACCAGTACGGCGCCTGCGCCAGCGGCACTCGGTGGGTGAAGAAGGACGTCACCGGATGCGTGGACAGTCGCAACACGATGCCCGGCACGGCGTCGATGAGCAGCTCCACGAAACCGACCGCCACGGCAACGCCGACGGCGATCGAACTCGCCGTGTCGTGCGTGGCAACCAGCGGCAACGCGATCACCGCCCCGATCAGCAGCAGCAGCAGCTGCACCGCCCAGCCGACCGGGGCGTACTCCGCGGCCCAGCCGGGCACAGGCCCGAACAGCGCGGCGACGCACACCAGCGGGATCAGCGCCGGGCCGAGCAGCGGTGAGCTGAGCCGGTCGACGAAGGCGGGCAACCTGATGAGTTCGGCAGGCTGCCCGCTCATCAGGGGCAGCGGGACGATCAGCAGCAGCGCCAGAGCCTGGCTGACCCACACCCAGTACACCGAGCGGTCGTAGTGCGTGGCCGGACCGCAGCAGACAGCCAGCCACAGCAGCAGTCCGGCTACGAACCACCCGGTGCGCCGGCGGGGCCATGCCGCCCGCTGCCGGATCGCTCGCAGGTACCAGCCGAGGCCGGCCAGTGCAGCCGCCACCGCGACCGGCTGCACACTCCAGCGACCGAGAACCGTCGCTGCTGTCAGTTGGGTTGCCATTACCACCCCGCCAGTGTCCGCCCAGGCGTCAATGGCACGATGACCGGCATGCGGGTGTATCTGGGCAGTGACCATGCTGGCTTCGAACTCAAGGCGGCCCTGATCGAGCATCTGAGCGCGGCCGGTCATGAGGTGACCGACTGCGGGCCGGCCCAGTACACCCCCGGTGACGACTACCCGCCTTACTGCGTCGAGACGGCGACCCGCACTGTCGCGGATCCGGGCAGCCTGGGCATCGTCATCGGCGGTTCCGGCAACGGCGAGCAGATCGCTGCCAACAAGGTTGCCGGTGCGCGCGCGGCGCTGGCCTACAACCACGAGACGGCAACCCTGGCGCGCCAGCACAACAATGCCAACGTGCTGGGCCTGGGCGCGCGGATGCACACCGAGGCCGAAGCCATCGCCATTGCCGATACGTTCCTCGGCACGGCGTTCTCCGAGGAGCCGCGGCACCAGCGGCGCATCGAGCTGGTCAGCAAGTACGAGCAGACCGGCCGCTTCTGATCAGTTCTCCGGTGGCGACCACTGTCTCCGGACGATGACCACATCCCGCTCGGCGGCGGCCAGTTCGGCCGCGCCGGGCCGGGCGACATCGCGGGCTCGCAGCGCCCCGCTGACCCCCACCTGGGACGGCCCGCTGCCGACCAGCTCACGCCAGGCCCGGTCGTCGGACTTGCGCTGGTGCCGGCCGCGACCACCGGTCTCCGGCTGCCGGCTGTCCGGCTCGTTGCCGGCCTCGGCGCCTGGCCGCGACTCATCGGCCAACCCGGCGGCGGGCGTGCGTTGCCGCCGCCGGCGCCTGTCCTCGCCCATGCCTGCCTCCCGATCACCGGAGCCCACGAGCCATCCGCTGGGTGCACGACCACGCCGGCCACCCCGGCCGGCTTCTGGTGCACGCCGGTCGAGCTCGCTCAGGGTAACTTGAGCGCATCATGACTGCCGGCATCACCCGCAATCTCGGCCGCCTGCTGCCCCGGCGAGAGCGGCCTACCCAGCGTGCCGCGCTCGCCCTGGGAATCGCCACGCTGCTGCTCGGCACCGTGGTCTCCATCGTGAACAACAACACCGACGTCAAGGTCGCCGGCGTCGTGGTGATCGTGATCGTGCTCTCCTCGCTCATCCTGACGATGGTCGGCATGCTGATCGAGCTTGCTGTGGTGACCGCCTGCCTGGTTGCGGTCTTCTGGGTGCATGGCCTCAACTCCGGCCAGCTGTCCATCTCCGGCTTCGTGATGATCTTCAGCACCGCCCTGGTCGGGGTGTTGCAGGCCCGGCGCCGGGATGGGCTGGGGCTGCGCGAGGTCAGCGCGGAGACAGTGATCGGGCTGATCCGGGAACGCCTGCTGGTGCAGAACGAGTTGCCGGAGGTTCCCGCCGGCTGGGATGTGCAGATCCAGCAGCGGCCGGCGGACGGGGCAGCCATCTCCGGTGATTTCGTATCGAACCGGCTGGTGTGCAC
>DATAKO010000095.1:0-6629 GCA_036261575.1 Jatrophihabitans sp. | reverse complement strand
CCGACATCGCCGTGTTCCGCCCGTCCACCAGCACCTGGCTGATCCCCGGCCGGCCGGCCGTGCAGTGGGGGCTGCGCGGTGACATCCCGCTGACCGGTGACTTCAGCGGCGCCGGCCACACCGACTTCGCGGTGTACCGGCCGAGCAACCGCACCTGGTACGTCTACGGCGCGGGAGCCACGTCCTTCGGCTCCCCCGGGATCAGCCCGCTCGGAGCCGCGCCCTACCGGGGTTGACCGGCCGGCCGGCGGACTCCCGCATCGCGTCAGCCGCCGGCAGCGTCAGTCACTTCACGCCGACAGTGCCTCGGTGAGCAGGGCCACCAGGGCGGCGTGCTGCACGTCACCGGAATCGGCAACCTCGGCATCCGAGCCGTCCAGGGCCCGGGCAGCCAACCCCGCCTTGCTGTCGATCAGTTCGGCGATCCGGCCGTCCAGCGTTCGCGCCGCGATGATCCGCCACGCCGTCACCGGCTCGCTCTGCCCGATCCGGTGGCTCCGGTCGATGGCCTGCGTCTGCTCCGCGTCCGTCCAGGAGAGCTCGGCCAGCACGATGTTCGAGGCCACCTGAAGGTTCAGCCCGACGCCGGCAGCCGTCAACGAGCAGACCGCGACGTGGACGTCGGGATCGTTGACGAAGGCGTCGATGTTGCGCTGACGCACGCTCGGCGTCTGGTCTCCGCGGATCGAGGCGAACCCGAGGCCCTGCCGGGCGAAGGCACGCTCGGCCGCATCCATCACGTCCACGTGCTTGGCGAAGAACACGACCTTGCCCGCGCTGCGGGCCAGCTGTGCCGCGTAGTCGGCGGCAGGCCCCGCCTTGGCCTGACCGATCTGGCGCATCAGGCTGAACACGTTCTCGCCCGAGCCGGCGTTGGCCTCCTTTAGCTCCCAGCTGGCCACCTGCGCGACCAGCCCGTGATCGATACCGTCGCCGGTGGTGCCGCGGTTGGCGAGCACGCTCTGGTACCTCGACACCAGCCGGCGGGCCAGCTCGCGCTCGGCAGCCCGGATCGACTGGCCGAACCTGCCCTCCAGCTCGACCGGCAGGTCAGCGATCCGGCGGGCCGGGATGTCGGCGGCGACGTCGACCTTGCGCCGCCGCACGATCCCCATGTCGATCACGCAGGTACGGGCGGCCGGCCCGAAACCCGGATCCGCGGGCGTCAGGCCGGTGCGCTCGAGTGCGTCCATCAGCTCCGCACGCGGCTCGCTCCGGTCGATCCAGCCGAGGAACTGCCAGATCGCACGGAAATCCTCGATGTCGTTGATCAGCGGCGTGCCGGTGAGCGCCATCATCAGCGGTCGCGCGGTCCGGTTGCGGACCCGGTCGGACAGCTCGAGCACGTGCTGCGACCGTTGCGAGCTCTGGTTCTTGATGAAGTGCGCCTCGTCGACGACCATGCCGCGGAAGCCGAACTCGCCGAACCAGCCGACGTGCCGATCCAGCACCTCGTAGTTCACGACGACGATGTCGGCGAAACCGTCAACGCTCTCGCCGTCACCCTGCACCACGGTCACCGAGCGGTTCGGGGTCCACAGCCCGACCTCGCGGGCCCAGTTGATCTTCACCACGCTGGGCACGATGACCAGCAGCGGGTAAGCGTTGGCTGCCTGTGCTGCCAGCAGCGCCTGTGCGGTCTTGCCCAGGCCGGGCTCGTCAGCGAGCAGGAAGGTGCGGTGCCCGTCCGCAGCCGCGGCCACCACCTGGGCCTGGTGCGGCATCAGTTCCCGTCCCGCCGGAACCCGCACCGGGCGCGGGGCCGGCAGGCTCATGCATGCCACGGCTCCGCTGTCGGCACGTTCGAACGAGCGCAGCAACGGCGTGAGCAGCTCCCAGCCGACCAGTCTGCGCGGCCCCTGCAGCCGTGGCCGGACCGCGGAGAAGTCCGGTGCCTGGAACGGGTTGGCCAGCTGCCGGGCAAGCACCGAGGGCGGTCGCACCTGGCGCTCGGGCACCGGGGTGGTTGGCACCGCCGGAACCACCTCCTCGACCGGCGGTTCGGTGCCGGCCGCGCGCAGCAGGTCGCGCTTGAGCGCGCGAGCCGCCGGCGTGACCACCGCCTGCTCCTCCAGCAGCGGCAGCAGGCTGGCATCGCCGACCGCGGTGCGGGCGAGCATCTTCGCGATCCCGTCCAGCCGCTTGAGCTGCTCGGCCCGCTGGGCCTTGGTCAGGTCGGTGGCCGACGGCACGCTGGCATGCTGCTCACGCATGAGCAGCGCAACAGCCTGGAACTTGGCGCGCACCTCGGGCGTCACCCGGCCGCGTTGGACGGCGGCCGCGACCTCCCGCACCGCTCGGCTGAGCACTGTCAGCACGTCCTCGTCAGCCGCCGCGCGGACCCGGCGCTGCCGGGGCGAGGCGGTGTGGCGGGCGTCGCCCTGACGTCGGCCTGATCGAGCCAAAGACCTCTCCTTCGAACACCTGGCACGGCCGGCCAGGCATGACCGGCACACGCAGGAAGGGGCCGCGCGGCAGGACACCGTCCGCCCGGGAGCCGTCATGCGGGCCGGACCCTGCGTGCGCGACGACGCTGCCCCGTGGCGGCCGCCCGGCACTGCGCGTCCCTGCGTGTCCCGCGATCGTCGTGGATTCAGCGCGCGGTAAGCGCCACCTGCATGCTCGTGCGGTGTCCATGCTAGTGCCGCGGCGCTGCTGCCGCCGACACTCCCCGGTCGGGGACGCCTCAGCCGGTCGGCTCCCAGCGCCAGCCGTTGTTGTTGACACAGCTGATGCTCCGGCCGTCACCGGCAACGCCGGTCCTACCGTGGTCGCTCTTGCGGCAGAACTCACCAGGTTCGTAGCAGTTTCCGCCGTTCGTCAGAGGCTGGCACTGCTGCTGCGGGCTTACGGGCGCAGCTGGCGGCTGGCTCGGTGGTGACGGGGGTGGCGCTGTGGTGCGGACCGGCGCGACCTTCGGTGGCGGCGGCGGTGCGGGATGGCTCGATGCCGGCCGGCTCGCCGCGGCCGGGCTGGACACCGGCAGGCTCGACGCCGCCAGTCGTGGCAGCGCCGGGTCGGAGCTGGCGGGCGCGCTCGCGCTGCCGACCAGCCGGTCCTGGTTGCCGGCCGGGGTGGTCTGGTCGCCACACGCGGCCAGGATGCCGCTCAGCGCGATCGCAGCCACCGCGGCCAAGCCGCGAGACAGCACCCTGCGCCACGCCGTGCTGCGGCCGGACGACCGCGACTGCCGGGCGATACCGATCGACCGGCCGTTCGATCGAGAGGAACGGGTCATCAGCAATCCCCTGCCGCGCGTGCCTGAGGGCCGGTTCGCGCGCTTCGCGACGGCCGGCGCGACGCTAACACCGTCGGTCTGGGCAGCGGGCCGCTTCGGGATCGAGCGCGACGAACCGTCTAGCCGGGCTGTGCCCTGCTGGGCCGGGCTGGGCCGGGAGGTGTCAGGCGGATCGGGCCCGGCGGTGCCGCAGGTAGAGCAGCGCGGCGATCCCGACCAGCAGGGCCAGGCCGATGTAGTTGGCATAGTGCTCGATGCGCTGGTACTGGCTACCGGCCAGGTAGCCGAGAATCACGAAGCCGGCCGCCCAGATGCCACCGCCGAGCGCGTTCCACACCAGGAACCGGCCGTAGCTGATCCGGCTCATCCCGGCCATGCCAGGAATCAGTGCCCGCAGCGCGGCGGTGAAGCGGCCGACGAACACCGCGCGGCCACCGAAGCGGCGCACCGTCTCCTCCGCCCGCTCGACGTGCTCGGGCTTCAGGATGCGGTTGGGGATCCGGGACAGCAGGCTCTCGCCGTAGCGCTTGCCCACCCAGTAACCGACGCTGTCGCCGATGATCGCGCCGGCGATGGCCGCCACGAAGACGAGCGCCAGGGCCAGCTTGTGCTGGTTGGCCAGCACGCCACCGAGGATCACGCCGATCTCGCCCGGCAGAATCACCCCGACGAACGCGGACGCTTCCAGCGCGGGCAGCAGGAACACCAGCACCAGCGCCAGCGCGGGAGGCAGTCGGAGGATGCCGTCGAGCAGATGTCCCATCAGTGCAACGTACCGATCGCAGCTGGGGATTTCCGCTCAGCTCGCCGTGGCGGCCGGTCCGGCAGCGGCGGGCCTGCCAGGATGACGGGATGACCTACCGCACCGGCGACCACGAGGCGACCCGCAGGCGCAACCTGTCCGGCCTCCGGCTCGGCGTCGCGCTGCTGATCGGGTTGCTAGTCGCCGGCGTGCTTGCCGGTTTCGGCGCCGCCCGCTACGCACCAGCGGTCGGCTGGGATGCCGCCGCAGTGGCCTGGCTGTGCTGGGTGTGGTTCACGGTCTGGCCGATGGATGCCGGCCAGACCAAGGCGCACGCCACCCGCGAGGATCCGACCCGAGCGATCAGCGAGCCGCTGCTGCTGGCCGCCGCGGTGGTCAGTCTCGCCGCGGTCGGCTTCTTCCTGCTGCAGGCGGGTTCGGCCAAGGGCTCGGCCCAGGACCTGCTGGCGGCGGTCGGTGTCGCGACCGTCGCGCTGTCCTGGCTGGTGGTGCACACCGTGTTCACGCTGCGCTACGCGATGCTCTATTACCGCGGCGTGGCCGGCGGCATCGACTTCAACCAGCAGCCACCGCCGCGCTACAGCGACTTCGCCTATCTCGCCTTCACCCTCGGTATGACGTTTCAGGTTTCCGACACCGACCTGGAGACGACCGTGGTTCGGGCCACCGCCCTGCGGCATGCCTTGCTGTCCTACCTGTTCGGCGCCGTGATCCTGGCGACGACGATCAACCTGGTCGCCGGGCTCGCCTCCAGCAGCAAGGGCTGATTTCGCGCGGCCCGCTCCCTCGCGAGAATTTCGGGCGCAGATGTCGGTGCACGGTTCTAGTCTGTCGGCGACAGCTCGCACCGACGACTGCCAGGGGGCGTCATGAGTGGAGTACGGGTTCTGGTCGGCACGCGCAAGGGCGCCTTCGTCCTGACTTCGGACGAGCGGCGCCAGCAATGGCAGGTGGACGGGCCGCACTTCGCCGGCTGGGAGGTGTACCACGTCGCGGGCTCGCCGGCCGACCCCGATCGGCTCTGGGCGGCCCCGTCCGGTGGCTGGTTCGGCCAGGTGATCCAGCGCTCCGAGGACGGTGGCCGCAGCTGGAACCCGGTGGGCAACGATTTCAGCTACGCCAGCCCGGCCGGGCAGCACCAGTGGTACGACGGCACCCTGCGGCCGTGGGAGTTCACCCGGGTCTGGCACCTGGAACCGTCCCCGACCGATCCCGACCTGCTGTATGCGGGGGTGCAGGATGCCGCCCTGTTCCGCAGCAGCGACGGCGGCGACAGCTGGCAGGAGCTGCCCGGGCTGCGCGAGCACGAATCGGGACCGCAGTGGCAGCCCGGCGCGGGTGGCATGTGCCTGCACACCATCGTGCTCGATCCCGCCAACCCGGATCGGATCGTGGTCGCCATCTCGGCTGCCGGGGTGTTCCGTTCCGATGACGCCGGTCAGAGTTGGCGCCCGATCAACCAGGGACTGCTCTCCGACGGCATCCCGTCGCCGGCGGCCGCGGTCGGGCACTGCGTGCACAACCTGGCCATGCATCCTTCCCGCCCGGATGTGCTGTTCATGCAGAAGCACTGGGACGTGATGCGCAGCGATGACGGCGGTGAGCACTGGCGCGAGATCAGCGGCGACCTGCCGACCGATTTCGGGTTTTCGATCGCGGTACACGCTCACGAGCCCGAGACCGTCTACGTCGTGCCGATCACAAGCGACTCCCAGCACTTCCCGCCCGAAGGAAAGCTGCGGGTCTACCGCAGCCGCAGCGGGGGTGAGTCCTGGCAGCCGCTGGCCGAGGGCCTGCCACAGCAGAACTGCTATGTCGACGTTCTGCGGGATGCGATGGCCGTCGATTCACTGGAGCAGTGCGGCGTCTACTTCGGCACCACCGGCGGCCAGGTGTATGCCTCGGCAGACTCCGGTGACACCTGGACCGCCATCGTGCGTGACCTGCCGCCGGTGCTGTCGGTGCAGGTGCAGACGCTGTGACCATCCGGGTGCTGCTGCCGGCACATCTGCGCCAGCTCGCGCGCAGCGACAAGGAGGTGACGCTCGAGGCGCTGCCGACCCAGCGCGGGGTGATCGATGCGCTGGAGCAACGGTATCCGGCACTGCGGGGCACCCTGCGTGATCCGGCGACCGGGCGGCGGCGTCCCTTCGTCAGGTTCTACGCCTGCGAGCAGGACCTGTCCCACGATGCTCCCGACGCGCCGTTGCCCGGCGACGTAGTCGATGGGCGCGAGCCGTTCCGCATCGTCGGAGCGATGGCAGGCGGCTGATCGGGGCGGACGGACACCGGCACGTCCCGGCCGGAGCTGGCCGGGCGCGGTCGGGCGTGTTCGCCGCACGCCTCCTGGCCGCCGTTCAGCCGACCGCGGCGAGCAACTCACCGACGATCTCTATGGATTCGACCGTAATCGGGTCGAGCACCAGTTGCAGGTGCGTGGCACCGGCCTCGGCCATGGCTTCGACGTGCTCGGCCAGCGAGCCGACCGGTACCGGCTCGATGCTGCGGCCGGCGTACGTCTCGCCCATTACGCGCCCGGTGCCGCCAGGTAGCTGCACCAGCACCGCTGCGCTCGCGGCCACGTCACCGGGCCCGCGCCCCGCCTCGGCCGCGGCCCGCTCCACCCGC